>JAJDBZ010000201.1 GCA_029261095.1 Candidatus Omnitrophota bacterium
GCTCGCCGAACCTTCCGCGGTCCGCAAGGGTTTGCGTTGGATGCTCGATCCGGAGAGTCCGTTTTATATTCGACCACGATGGGACCCGGAACTCTTTCGATGGCTTTGGGTTTTCCGAAAGAATTCCACCGAGACCAAGGCGAAGCAGGGGGCGAAAGTGTTGCGCGAGATGAATATCGCCAGCGCCGAACTCTACCGCGAACTGAAAAACGATGGGATCATCGACGACGAGTGCTACGACCAAAAGGGTCTGTTGTACGTTTACATGGAGGAGGAAAATTTTCGCCTCGGGATCGAGGAATCGAAAGATCTCGAAGCAGAGGGTTTTCGAATGGAGATCCTCGACCGCGAGGGCGTTCGGGGTCTCGTTCCCAGCGCTTCCGAGAAAGTCGCCGGGGGCGTCTATCACACCGACAACGCTCATGTCGTTCCGAGACGACTGGTCGCATGCTTATCGAAGGCGGTTCAAGACTTGGGTGTGGAAGTGGTCACCGGTGTCCGAGTGACAGATCTGAAGACTGGGAAGGGGAGAGTCGAGGAGGTCCGAACCGATGACGGCGTCTATCGCGGAGACAAGGTGGTCCTCGCCTCGGGCGCCTTGACCGCTTCTCTGCTGAAAAAGATCGGCGTTCGGATCCCGTTACAACCGGGGAAAGGCTACAGCCTTTCGGTTAAACTGGAGGGGGAAATGCCTAGCGTTCCGATGATCCTCGCGGAGGGATACATGGCGGTCACACCCATGCGGGAATTTCTCCGATTCGCGGGCACTCTCGAATTGGCGGGGGTCGATTACTCGATCCGACCGAGGCGCATCGACGGCATCCTCAAATCGGTCCACCGATTCCTCCCCGGGCTGGGCGAATGGGAGGTCTTGGAGACCTGGGCGGGACTGCGGCCTTGTCTCCCCGATGGCCTCCCCATGATCGGCATGCCGACCGGATGGGACAACCTGATCGTCGCCACCGGCCACGCCAAACTCGGAATTCTGCTCGGTCCAATCACGGGAAAGCTGACCGCGCAATTGGCGATGGGGGAGGAGCCGGGGATGGATTTGAGTGGGGTGGGATTGGAGAGGTTTGGTGGTTGAACCACGAAAAGACACGAAGATGGCCGAAAAACGCGAAGAAACGGAACCATCTTCGATGGTTGACCCTTCGTGGCCTTCGGCCCCATTCGCGGCCCTTCGTGATTCAATCCTCCACGAAGACGATTCCATCCGAATCCTCAATAAACCTTCAGGCATCTCAGTTCTCAAAGATAACACCGGCAAGGATTCGCTCGCCGACCTCTATGAGGAGGTGTTCAAAGAGCCGCCCCTTTGGGTGCATCGGCTCGACAAAGGGACGAGTGGAGTCCTATTGGTGGCGCGAAAGCATGAGGCACGGAGAAATCTCCAGCGGCAGTTCGACAAGGGGGAGATCGAAAAGAGTTATCTCGCATTGGTCGATGGGGCGCCACCTGAGAAGAGAGGAATCATCGACCTCCCACTCGAGAAGGCGCGCAAGGGAAAATTTCGGATCGCACAAACGGGAGAAGGTCTCCCATCCCAGACCGACTATGAGGTACTCGAGCAGCGAGGGGACCAAACGCTTCTGCTGTGCCGTCCCAAGACCGGGCGCACCCACCAGATCCGTGTTCATCTGCAAGCATTGGGATGCCCTCTTGCGAGGGACCCGCTATACGGACTGAAGCGTGGGAAGCCCTCGAAGGAACCGCACCTGACACTACACGCTTGGAAGATTCGGTTTCGCCATCCGGAGAGTGGGGAGTCGATGGATATGGAGGCGGAGCGACCTGGGTGGGCCAAATAGCCTCTGGTCGCTCGAGTAATAAACTAGATACTACCCTGAAAATCGGGGTTGTGAGTTCGGATTTTCCGGGTAATAGACATTTAGGAGGGGCTTTCTCCCAGGCCTCCCTCCCACTAAGATCCTCCCCTTATGTCCTGGTACGATCTCGCAACCCAATCCTTAGACGAAGGGCACATTTCCCGAGAGGATGCGCTCTCGGTATTGAATTCCTCCGACCCGGAATTACTCGAAGTACTGAGCGCCGCTTACCGTGTGCGATCGCATTTTCATGGTAACCAGGTCCGCGTTCATGTGCTTCAGAACGCGAAGAGCGGGGTCTGTCCGGAGGACTGTTCTTTCTGTAGCCAGGCGGCGCAGTATCATTCCCCCGTACCTCAGTATGGAATGCAATCAGTCGAAGAACTGGTTGAGGGAGCAAGGAAAGCCCACGAGATGGGGGCGGTCACCTACTGCATGGTGACCAGCACACGGGGGCCCTCCTCCAAAGAGGTCGACCGGATCTGCGAGGCGACCCGGATTATCAAATCGGAAACGCCGCTGAAGGTCTGCGCTTCGCTCGGGTTGCTCCTGGGCGACCAGGCCGAAATCCTGCGTTCGGCGGGAGTCGATCGTTACAATCATAATCTGGAAACCTCGGAGGAGCATTACCCTTCTGTCTGCACGACTCACACATTCAGCGACCGCCTCGAAACAATTCGTTCAGCGAAAGCGGCGGGGATGGAAGCCTGTGCTGGGGGGATTATGGGAATGGGCGAGACACCCGAGGATCGGGTGGAACTCGCTTTGTCTTTGCGTGAGCTTGAAGTCGAATCGGTTCCGGTCAATTTTTTGAACGCGCGTCCGAACACCCCGCTTGAATCCGCTCCGCAACTCACACCGACAGATTGCCTCAGAAGTCTGGCGATGTTCCGCTTTGTCCATCCCTCCGCGGATGTCCGTGCCGCCGGGGGACGCGAAATTTGCCTGGGACACCTTCAACCCCTGGCTCTCTACCCCGCGAACTCGATTTTCACCAACGGTTATTTGACCACTCCCGGGCAGGAGTCTTCCGCGGATTGGGAGATGATCACTCAGGCTGGGTTCGAGCCGGTGGTGGCGGGAGCGGAGGGGGTTCCGGTCGGACAAGGTGTGACGGATTGAGTTTGTTGAAACGACTTTAGCCGCGACGGGTTGAAACCGCGTCGCTATTCACACAAGACCCTCTGACGAGGGTTACTCCCATTTGAATAGGTGGGACCGAGAACGCCCTCTCAACCTTATGAATTGGGAACACAGTCCGCCCCAGGCGGACTTCGTGTGTGTAGCGACGCGGTTTTAACCCGTTGCGGGCTTCGATAGGAGCACGCATTGCATCGAGAACTATCCACCCAAACCTTATGGGAGTGGGACCACTCCCATGTTTGGCATCCATTCACCCCACACTCCGTTTATCCCGACGAATCCCCGCTGATGATTGTGGCGGGTGAGGGAAACTATCTGATCGACGCGGAGGGAAAACGTTACCTGGATGGGGTCTCCTCGATTTGGTGTAACACCTTTGGGCATCGGAAAAAAGAGATCGATGAGGCCATCAAAGATCAGTTGGACCGAATCGCTCATTCCACCTTTCTCGGTAACTCGGGGGACCGTGCGGTGGAACTCGCACATCGACTGGTTGAGATTGCTCCCGATGGACTGACCCGTGTTTTTTATTCCGACAATGGTTCCACTTCGGTGGAGATCGCTGTCAAGATGGCGCTGCAGTATTGGCAGCAACAAGACGATGAATCCCAAAGGGGCCGAAAACGATTTGTGGCCTTCGGTAATGCCTACCATGGCGACACGGTCGGTTCGGTCTCGGTGGGTGGAATCGATCTTTTCCACCAGCGTTTCGGACCCCTGTTGTTCGATGTCATCAGAAGCCCCTCTCCCTATTGCTACCGTTGCCCGCTGGGCAAGACGCCCGATACCTGTGAGATCGATTGCCTCACCGAATTCGAGAACCTGATGAATGAATGTGGGAATGAAGTCGCCGCCGTGGTGCTTGAACCCGGGTTTCAAGGAGCGGGGGGAATTGTCACTCTTCCCTCAGGTTTTCTTAGGGGTGTTCGAGAGATATGCGATAGAACAGGGGCACTCCTGATCCTTGATGAAGTCGCCGCGGGGATGGGGAGATCTGGAAGGATGTTCGCCTGTGAAACCGAAGAAGTGGTCCCGGATTTCCTCTGCATCGCCAAAGGGCTGACGGGTGGATATCTACCCCTGGCCGCCACCCTCGCTAAAGAAGAGATCTTTGAAGCCTTTCTGGGTCCTCCCGAAGAGGGGAAAACTTTTTTCCATGGACACACCTACACCGGTAACGCGCTCGGGGCGGCGGCAGCCATCGCCACCCTGGATCTATTTGAGCGTGAGAAAGTCATCGACCAGCTTCCCGGCAAGATCAAGTTCCTTAGGAAGGAATCGGAGCGACTTAAGGATCTGCCCAGTGTCGGGGATATTCGTCAATTCGGACTCGCGGTGGGAATCGAGTTGGTGAAGGACAAAAAGACCAAAGAACCCTACCCCGCTTCGGAGAGGCGGGGAATGAAAGTGTGTCAACATGCCATTTCCAATGGTGTCTTTCTCCGTCCCTTGGGAGATGTCATTATTCTGATGCCGCCCCTTTCCATCACCGAAGAGGAGATAAGAACTTTGGTGAGTGTTGTTGAATCGGGAGTCCGAGCGGAATCACCCGACACCTGCTAACATCACCACTATGAACAAACGGAATGCGATACTCATCACCGGAACCGATACGGGTGTGGGAAAGACCCTGGTCGCGCGCGGTCTGGCTCGGGCGTTGTGTGAAAAAGGACTCAAAACCCTCGCGGTCAAACCGGTTGAATCCGGAGTGGCCCTTGAGTCCTCACCGAACGAAGATGGCGTCCTGTTAGCAGCCGCGACTGGTCAAGACCATCCCACGCAGGCGTTGACCCGATTGACTTGTCCGGTGGCACCTCCAGTTGCGGCGGACCGTGAGGGTGTTGAGTTGCCCTTTGAAGATTGGGTCCGGGAGATTGAGGTGTTGTCGAACCAAGCGGATATTGTGCTGGTGGAAGGCGCGGGCGGGTTCCTGTCTCCACTGACCTGGGAGGCATCAGCCAGGGATCTCGCGAAGAGACTCGAGGCGCCCGCTCTGCTCGTAGTGGGAAACCGTCTGGGATGTGTGAACCACACCCTTCTCACAGTCGAAGCACTGAACCGCGCGGGCATCCCACTCGTTGGAATCATCTTAAGCGCGGTGGGCGAAGAGGATGAATCGTTCGAAACCAACGCCGACACCATCCGTCGATCGTCATCGGTGGAGAGAATCGCTTCGCTCCCTCATGTGACGGATTGGAGGGCCTCCCTCCCTCATTTGAAGCCGGTCTTGGATTGGATAACTGAATGAGTCGAGTGCGAACAGAAAACAGTTGGCGACATTGGCTGGAAGAATCCCTTGATGAATGGAAATCGGATGGCCTCATGCGAGAGCTGCGGCCGATCGAAGCGATCTCTTCGGTCCTTGTCCGATTCGAAGGTCAAGACCTGGTTCTGTTTTCAAGCAACGATTACCTCGGCTTGTCTTTCCATCCAAAAGTTCGAGAAGCGGTGGCTGATTCAGTTTTGAAAAAGGGGATGGGTCCGCGCGGTTCGGCCTTGGTGTGCGGGTACACCACCGACCACCAAGAATTGGAAAAGAAACTCGCCGGATTAAAAGGGACCGAATCGGCTCTTCTCTTCCCCACCGGGTACGCCGCGAATCTCGCTGTCCTGACATCGATCGCCGATTCCGAGACGGCGATTTTCTCCGACGAGTTGAATCATGCCTCACTCATCGATGGATGCCGTGCGGCCAAAAGCCTCGGAGCCGAAGTCCGGATCTATCCACACAAAGACACGGACTCCCTCGAAACCTTGTTGCGAGCTTCCTCTCGACCCAAAAAACTAATTGTCACCGACACGGTGTTCAGCATGGATGGAGACCTTGCGCCCCTACCCGAAATCGTCCGACTGAAAAACGAATACGAAGCCTGGCTTCTTGTCGATGAGGCCCATGGCACCTTGGTGTTCGGAGAGAATGGGGGAGGAGTTTGCGAATCTTTCGGGGTCTCGTCCGAAGTAGAAATACAGATGGGAACTCTTTCCAAAGCATTCGGTTCGCAAGGCGGGTTTATCGCCGCGTCCGACGAGTTCAAACGGTGGGTGATGAACCGTGGAAGACCCTTCGTCTTCTCAACCGAGCTTCCGATCCCGGCGGTTGCCGCGGCACTCACCGCAATCCATCTCATTCATTCGGAACCGGAGATCCGGAATCGATTGTGGAAATGGGTGGACCTTTTCAGCAAGGGGATCGGAAAGAGACTGGAAAGCCCGATTGTTCCGGTTGTCATTGGAGAAAACGAAGCGACTCTCAAGCTCAGCCAAGAACTTCTCGAATCCGGATTCCATGTCCCGGGGATTCGCCCGCCGACCGTTCCGAAAGGGACCGCGAGGTTAAGGGTTGCGCTGTCGGCGGCGCACGAAGAACGAGACCTCGACCGACTAATATCGCGACTCCCCAAAGGACACTAATCCTTACTCATCAAATCGCTTTGTCCGACCTGGCGGAAAGAGAATGGCATCGGCCCGACCTCGGAGATATCTGAAGGCGATCGGGCCCCATTGCCGGCTGTCTTTAGCAAGGGAGGGTTCATCGCCGAGGAGATAAAACTCGGTCTCAGTTAGTTGGATGGGCTCCGGGATTTTCTCCCCATCCCGATAATCATTGCCATCAAACGGGCCATCGGTTCGAGGCTCTCCATTGATGAGGAGTCCACCTTCTGGATCGAAAGAGACCGACTCTCCAGGAATTCCCGCTACTCTTAGGAGCAGTTTACCTCCGGTCCGCCGAGTCTCCTCGGGGGGTTCCACCCAAACGATGTCTCCGCGACTGACTTGTGATAGTTCCACCTGTCCTCTGTCGATAAGAACCCAATCATTATTTTGGAGGGTCGGCGACATTTCATCCCCGACGACATGGACATAGGCAAAATCGCGGGGGTTGTCGATAAAACCAATCTGAAGACTGTAGACGATGAGTCCAGTCGCAAGTGCCCCGACTAGGACAACCCCCAGGCAACCTCCCGAGAAGCATCCGCAGGTGAACAAGAAACAACCCCCATCGAATGAACGGTTAGAATCGGAACTCATTTCTTTCTGCCTCTTAATATCAAGCCTTGTAAACCGCCAAGATCCAGCTAAATCAACTCAGGTATGGTCTGGAATCCGGGATGTTATCCGTCAGGGTGGATTCGGGATAGTTCACAAATCCAATGGAACTAGGACTTTATGTGAAAATCAAGACCTATCCCCTTTTTGCTGAAAATCATGTTATCATGACTATTATGTCTTATCGCCTCCTCATGGCCCTTATCCTTTTCGGAACTGTATCATCGGCAGGGTCATCACAATCTCCGAGCAATGATGTCTGCACGACCGCGCAAATGGTGGATCTCTCAACGCTTCCCGTCGAGATTACGGGTTCAAACATCGGGGGTCGAGACGATGAGACACCTGGATGCGCGACTCTTTTCGGGGGCAGGGATGTGTTTTTTACATTTACATTGTCGGCTCCTATAGACCTGACCATCCACACGGTTGGGTCAGGATTCGACACTCTGTTGTCGTTACGCGAAGGTTCATGTGGGGGAGTGACCGAGATCGGTTGCAACGATGATTTCGATGGGATTTTTGCCCGGCTGGACATCCAACAGCTTCCCGCTGGGACTTATAGTCTCCTCCTCGAAGGATTTGACTTGAGCCAGCAAGGACAATATACGCTCCGGTTTTCCTCGCCATCGGTCCCGGTGAACGACACATGTGCCCAGCCACAGCCTATCGGACCCGGCAAACAGATCGCATCCACTCTGGGTGCCACAGATTCACCCGGGATGAGAATTCCTGGTCTTGAATCGGAGGCGCCGGATGTCTTTTACAAATTCACAGCCTCCGCAGAGGTTATGCGTGTCGACACCTTTGGAAGCGATATCGATACGACGCTCGCAGTCTATACGGCTTGTGGGGGCGCACTAGTTGGTTCCAGTGACGACTTCGAGGAAACCACTGATTCTGTCATCGTCCTCGAAAACCTGACCGTGGGTGTCGACTACATCATCCAAGTGGATGCACCGGGAGATGTGGCAGGTTCATTCATTCTCCAACTCTTAGAGAACCAAAACCCACCTCCAACCAATGTCTGTAATAATGGGGCAACCTTCACTACCCTTCCGTCTACAGAGGTGGGAACCACCGAGTTCGCGTCCAATCTAAATTCTCCCACAGAAGGTGGGAGCGGGCCAGAGGTTTCTTATCGGGTTAACATCCAGAATGGAGGAAATCTGTCGGTGGAAACCCAAGGAAGCATGTTTGACACGGTTGTCTACATTCGCAAAGGAACCTGTGATGGTCCTCAGGTGGGGTACAACGATGACTTCTTGGGTAGACAATCTTCCAGGTTGATCTTGGAGGAATTGGAGGGAGATGATTATTTCGTTTTTGTGGATTCAAAATCCGCCTCCGATCGAGGAGAGTTCCAGCTCCATCTTTCAGGGGACTTGGCACCCTCCAACGATTCCTGTGCAACTGCGGAGGTACTTGAAATTCCCTCCACCCTCACTGGTTCGACTACCTTTGCTTCGGACAGCGGCAATGTGGATGAGCCGAATTGCCAAAGCCAGGGACCGGATATCGTTTTTACCTTTGTATTGGACACACCGAGAAAGGTCAGTTTCAATAGCATTGGAAGTGCCTTCGATACCGTGCTCTATCTGACCGAGGGAAGTTGTGAGTCGGAAACAGTGGTCGCGTGCGATGACGATTCCGATGGATTCAGTTCCACTCTCGATCAATTTGAAATGGACCCCCTGCCGTCGGGGACTTATCACCTTTACCTGGATGGATTCAATGAGTCTGGGGATTTCGTGCTGAATTCTTCATTCTTGGATAATCCGACACCGACACCCACACCATCACCCACCAACACTCCGACTCCAACACCGACAAACACGGAGAGTCCGACTGACACCCCCACGGAAACGCCTACCCCGACAGGAAGCGAGGGACCGACAGAAACGCCAACCCCTACCTTTAGGTCACCTGATATCAACGCGGATGAAGTGGTGAATATCTTCGACCTCGTTGTTTTAGCCGAGCAGGGTTTGTCTGGGATTATTGATCCGAGTATGTCTGCCGATTTTGATGGTTCGGAAGAGATAGACCACAAGGATATCTTTTATTTCGCCAGTGGATGGGAGGGGGGTGGCACCGGGGATGGTTCATGAATGGGAAGGAATCAGAATCCCCGGTCGGTTAGGGATTTGGTGATACGTCCATAAAGGTCCAAATGATTTTCCCGAAGGAAGTAATTGAGTCCATAGCGCATTCCGATTACCTGTACGTGGTCTGAGTCCTTAGTCTCTAGAACCTCCCCCCACTGAGCGGAGGACGTGGTGACCTGGCCATCGTTCTTCCCTCCCTCAATAGCCAGAGCGATCCATGCTGGCCACAATGCGGGACAGCAATTCCAAAATGGGGACCAAGTGGGAACGGACAGGTACATTATGTCTTGACGATCCAGGACAACCTCATTGAACTCTGCCATGGATTTTCTTGTTAGATTAGGTATCGCGGGAAAGAGCCTGCCGACCCCGGGAACCCAAAGCACCAGGTCGGCCAATATGGATCCACGATGGGGGGAGGCGATGGTCGTGATGGAAGCGATCCTGTCAGATGCACCCAAAACAGAAACCAGGTAGCGAGCATCGAGTCCACCCATAGAATGCCCGATCAGGTTGATCGGTCCCGAGTTGAGTTCCGAATCATTCTCAATGATTTCTTTGATTTGGTGGGCTCGATATTCAATGGTTTGCCAGGGATGAACTCCAATGGCTTTGGCGACATTCCCCGAATCCTTGAGGTACGGAACTACGCCCGGAAAATACTCGGCCTGCATGATTCCAAGCCTTTTTTGTACAAAACCAAAGAGCCCGTGCAACAGAACAATGGGGTATCGACAGCGACTCGCCGGTTTTGGCGGATCGCGAAAAGGGTTTTGATTCATGTGGCCATGGGAAAGGGACCAAAAAGTTAGTGTTCGATGAATTCCAAGGCCCGATCGACAATCTGCTTCAGGTCGAAGGGTTTCTCCAGGTAGAAATAGGCGCCTTTGTCATACGAAAGGACTTCGTCCAGACGGCTCCCTTTTCCGGAGATGATGATCACTGGGATTTCTTGTGTGTTCGGATTGGCGGAGAGAGCATCGAGAGACTCATGCCCATCTTGTTCCGGCATCATCAAATCCATGACAATAAGGTCGGGCTGGTCCTCTAGAGCGCGTTCGAACCCCTCGCGACCATTGACTGCAGTTAGAACCTCGAAATTGTGACCTTCCAAATATCCGGTCAGCATTTCTCGGGTCTGTTCTGAATCATCAACAATCAGGATAGTCCCCGATTTGACTGAATTCGAGTCCAAAACGAGCGCCTTTCTTTCCCCATTTGAGCGATAGGGTGACCGGAACTTCGGCCGTAAGAATTCCTTTTTCCCCGTTTCTATGTTTACCTTGCGATCATCGAATTGTCAATAAAGTGGCCGAGCGGGACCCTCGGAGGGGACTGCCCAGGGGGTCCAAACGAGGTAGTAGGAATCTACAGTCAGGTCGGTCTTCTTGCTTCGAATTTCCTTGGTCTCATATTCTAAAGGGTTGTCCTCAAACTCATCCCGAATTTCACTGAGTTGTTCCCGCAAATCAGATTCAAGTTCTTGGAGATCCCCCTGTAATGCCTCGACCTTCTCCTCGGCCCGATCGATATCCCCTCTTTGGTTGGCGGCTCTGCCAATCCCGCGCATCGCGGTCGCGGCCTTTCCGACATTTGTCCGGGTGCCTAGCTTCCGCCCGAATAGCGCGCCCATAAGAGTGGACCCAAAGGAGACAACGGTTTGAAACTTTTGTTGTTTATATTCCGATTCTTCCTTCGAAACTCTCGCCTCGGCGGTACGGATTCGTTCCTCTAATCTCGCCACCTTGGTTTCGAACTTGGCCCGGAGTTTCTCGACCGCGACGTCGCGTTCTTCTCTAAGGACCTGACGGATTCTCCCTTGAAACTGGTCCTCACCCTCTTCGGGTCGAGAGACTAGAGAGGGATTCTTAGACTTCCAGAGGACTAAGGGGCATTCCTTATAAAAATGAGTTGCCAGCATCTTTCGCCACTTTCCATGAGTCTTCTTGTTTTGTGCTTCCGCTATGAGTTCCCCAAATAGAATCCTTTCGTCCGGGTCGGGAAATAGGTTTTCAAGATCTCCTGTATATTCGGATGAATCGCTCCACGGATTGGTGGAAATGTCGGCGGTTAGAGGAGCCAGAAGACTGATTTGCTTCCACTCATCAACACTTACCCTTGCATTGGAGTAGTGGAGGGTTCCGGTTCCGAGCAACTCCGGGCGGTAAGCCACTTTTTCGTTGGGTCCGGCGACCACTCGCTGAGGGAGAAATCGTTCGTCGACTTCGTTCGGTAGAATTGGACGAGAAAATGCAGGTTGATCTTCCACAGGGGCGGTGGTTTTTGCAGCGGTCGGCCGCTCGATTGGCTTCTTGTCGGTTGAATCCCCTGAAGAATTACTCTTATTTCCGGCAAGGAGTTTGATTTGATCGAGGGAAAGAGGGCCACTGAGATAGGAAAGAACCCACCGTGTGGAAAAGAGAACGGGAGCGTCCTCATGGACATTGTTCATAAGAAAGACACGGTTCCCCAATCCAGCTAGAGTCTGCTCGACCGCCTGACGATCGAATCCTGCCTGCGAGGCGGCAGCTCCCTCAAGACCCTCCATCACGCGCATCTTGTCGCGTTCAGTTTGGAGTCTTCCGATAAACCAGGTTCCGGTGTTGGAGAGCCCTTTGTAGTCGAGGTCGACTGGGTTCTGCGTGGCAAGAACAATTCCCAAGCCATACGCACGGGCTTGTTTAAGAAGCGTCAGCATTGCGGTTTTCGAGGGAGGATTCGCGGTAGGAGGGAAGTACCCGAAAATTTCGTCCATATACAACAGGGCGCGAAGGGTACGCGAACCTGGCTGCGACCGCATCCATGAAAGGATTTCGTTCAGGAGGAGGGTGACAAAGAACATCCGTTCCGGTTCGGACAGGTGAGCAATCGAAAGGATCGACATCTTCGGTTTCCCATCCTGGGCATACAGAAGGTTTCCGATATCGAGAGGATCCCCTTCGGTCCAGACAGAAAATCCCGGCGAAGCCAGAAGATTGTTCAGAGTCATCGCAAGTTCGAAACGGTCTTTTCCAGGAAAGAACGATTCCAGGTCGAACACTCCGACTCGTTCGAAGGGAGGGGTTTGGATTGAACGAATAAGACTCGCAAGATCGAGATCTTTCCCCTCTCGCCAGGATGCATCGAGGAGGGTCGATACGAGGATATGTTCACGACTCTTCAGAGGGTCCGCATCGATACCCAGCAACCCGAGTAAACCGGATACTGTTGACTGAATCTTGGATCTCAACAAATCCCTATCTTCAAGAACACTTGAGGAGGGAGCATTCAGCGACCGAAGCAGTGCAATGGGCTGAGCAGAGTAACTTCCTGGGGTGTATAGGACTCTCTTCACCGAATCCGAGAACTTTTGGATTCGATCTGGTCCTTGTCCCCATTTCCCAAGTCCCGTTTTCCACAAGTTCGCAGTCCACTGGGCCTGCTCCAATGTCGATCTCCCATGACGTGCCGCATCGGATTCGTCGATCCATGGAAGGAAATCGTCGGGACTCAATTTGGGAAAGGAATGGAAGAGATTTGCCATATCGCCTTTTGGGTCAATGACAATGGAAGGGACTCCATCGATCGCCGCTTCCTCAAGGAGTGCGATCCCAAGCCCGGTCTTCCCACTCCCGGTCATTCCCACACAAACCGCATGGGTCGTCAGGTCTTTCGAGTCATAAAGAATCGGCTCCTCCATTTGGGTCCCATTCTCCGGGTCCTCGCGGCAACCAAGATAAAAACTCCCCAACTGCTCATATTCTTTCATCGCTTCCGAAATTCCTTTCGACTGACTTGAGATGGGAAACTTTATCAGAATCGAGACGCGAGGGGAAATTGGAGGAGGGGGATTATTTTATAAGAATTTTTAAGGCATCATGGATTATTCGACGATTTTGGAGGCTCGGCGGCATTCGAAAGTGTCGAGAAATTGGATGCGCCGCTGATGCCAAGCAGTTTATTCGCACTTCTTTGTGTCGCCTTGCGGGAGCGTTGAGATGGGGGAACGGACGGTGAAGGTATGGATAGCCCTTTTGTTAGGAGTGATATCTCCTTTATCCGCTGTGTCAGGGGTGGTTGTATACACTTCAGTAGATGAAATCCTCTCTTCGCGTGTTTTCGAATCCATCGAGAAATCAACAGGATTAGATATCCGTCCGGTTTATGACAGCGAAGCGACCAAGACGACTGGTCTATACCTGCGAATCCTGCAGGAGCATCCGAACACACGGGCGGATGTTTTTTGGAATTCGGAGTTCTCCAGGACACTCTTGCTCAAGGAAGCGGGTTGTTTGGATGAGTACAAGTCTCCATCGGCCGAATCGATTCCCGACCGCTTTCAAGACCCCGACCACCAATGGACCGGGTTTTCAGTCAGAGCGAGGGTCCTGTGTTTCAACACCGATCTTGTTGAACGCTCCGAAGTTCCCACCTCGGCCACGGCACTTGTCGATCCGCAATGGAAGGGGAAGGTTGCTTGGGCGAACCCGTTATTCGGGACAACGGCAACTCACTGTGGCGCGCTACTCGCGGTTTGGGGTGAAGATGGATACCGCCGCCATTTGAGCGGCTTCAACGAGCGCTTTGTCCGGCTACCGGGCAATGGTCAGGTGGCCGATTTGGTGGCACGGGGGAGATTCCTCATGGGGCTCACAGACACCGATGATGTCTGGCGGCTCAAACTTGACGGGGAACCCATTGATATGGTGCCTTTCGATGAGGGTGGATTTGGAACACTGTTCATTCCAAATACAGTGGCCATCCTCAAAGGGGCACCCCATCCCAAAGAGGCCAAGACTTTTGTCGATGCACTCCTCGACCCCACCATTGAGCGTCTTCTTGCTGAATCGACCTCCCGTCAGTGGCCTGTCCGAGCGGACATTGGCGGACCTGATGGGATGGGATCCATCGACCAAACCAAGAGTGTCGACCTGACATACAATATCATTTCCGAAAATGTGGACAATGCACTTGAAATCGCGAGAGAGATCATTTTTGAGCCATGAGTCGATTCAATGCCAACGGAATATCGGGTCGAGTTTTTTGGGTCGGCGTCTTGTTGGCAATGGCGGTAGGGTTCGGACTTCGTGCTTACAAGATCTGGGAGAACGAATTCTGGACCGATGAGCTGATGGCCATCCGAACCTCCCATACCATCGAGGGAGTTCAGAAACATTGCTTCAGCCGGTTCACCTCACCCCCCTTTCGTTATTTGTTGACCTGGTTCTTCTTGAACTACCCTCATGAAGAACGTCTCGTCCGCATCCCCTCGCTCCTATCGGGCTGTCTCGCCATCATGGTGGCTGCGCTCCTGGCTAGAAATTGGTTCGGAAGTCCCGCCGGGTTCTGGTCCGCTTGGGCTGTGGCACTGAACCCTTGGATGATCGTGTACTCTCAAGACGGTCGAATGCACATTGTGGCGATGTTTTTTTACCTCTCAGCCCTATGGTTGGCACTCCATCCAACATGGGGGTCCAGAAGGGGGTACTTGTTATTGGGGGGAGTCTGCTTGGCCTTCTCTTCGGCAATCACCTATGCCGCAGTCATTGTTTGTTTCGGGGGTCTCTTGGTGGTCTTGTGGGAGTTTTATCGAAACTCAGGGAAACAGTTTCGATCGAATACATTGGCATTCTCCACTCCTTGGGCGGTCTGGATGTTTTCGTGGCTGTCGTTGCTTTGGATCGTGACATCGGCCGCGTGGACCCAGGATGTCAGCCAGATCGAGATGGCCCCTCCCAGACAGGAAATAACCATCGGTGCGGATTCGACGCCTCCATCCAATCCACCTCCGAGAAGGATGCCGCTGCTGGATCCCTATTTTTACCGAGAGGCTTTGGCGGATACTTGGCAAGATCGCCCTCTCAAGTTTCTGGTCATCCTGGGATTCATTGTCTTCATCTCCGTGAAAGGAATCCCCGGGTGCCCTAGTCGAACTTCACGAATTCTACTTTTCGCGATTCCGATCGCGGTTATCCTTTTCCTGCAACCACAACAGTTTTATCGGCGCTACCTTCTCTCGCTACTTCCCTTTCCACTGATTGGAATCGGAATCCTGGGGGCATTCATGTCCGGCCGTGTTTTGGGAAAGGTGGCATTTGCCATTCTTCTGGTGGGTCTTTCCATTCAGCCGGTCGCCTGGGTCATCAATCATCCGCCTCAAGCATGGAACGCGACGGGAGACTATTTAAAGGATCACCTGGAGCATGGTGACCAGTTGCTCATGGGGACACATCAAGCGGAGTATGCCGCAAGTTGGTATATGGTAGGTAAAGTACCGACCTGGAAAATCGTTTACAATGGAATGTTCTTAAACCGATTCGTGGATATTCCGAAAGAGAAAGGGACTTGCTGGTTCGTACAGTGGTTTGGAATGCCGCCTCGTTTCGAGCACGAATTCTTGAAAATCTATGATAAGGCGGCGGTCTTCCCCGGGAGATTTGGAACCATCACCATTTATCGTGAGAAGGCCCCTGAAAAAGAATCCCTACCCCTTTAGATCTTCCTTTCAGAGAAGGAGGTCAGAGTCTTGTCGAGTGCAAGTTCAGGATCTTCAAGGCTCTGTTTGGATATGCGGTCCAATCTGTAGAGAGCCATTCCCTCATTACGAATCCGTTCGAGGGGGACCTTACCGAGTTGAGATCCGATTTTTTTCAAGACAAAAGGATGGATGCCTTCGGGTTCTTTTCCCCCTCCTGAAATCTGGTTCGAACGAATCGTCAATCTTTGTTGATTCCAGGTAAACAACGAAGGAAGAAGATCGTGGATTGTGTGCCCTTCGCCGCGCAGATTGTTGATCACTTGGATCAGGCGCGCTGTTTTGCCCTGAGTGAGGTAATCCCCCAATTCCCAGACCGATACCTCTGGACCCGCTTGCGAGAGTTCTTTCCAAAGCTCTACCGGAACCTCTACTCCCTCATCAACGGCCAGTGATAGTTTGTTTAGATCCGCAAGGACAGTTCCGAGTGGAACTTCGGATGCCGACATGGCATCGAGAAGAGGTGGAGACAAAACAACCTGAACACGCCGAGTCATGAGTTCGATCCAATTCCGGCGAATCGAGCCCTTGGGAGGGGAAGTGTCCACAGTCTGGGCGACCTTCTCTAGGGCCTTGAATACCGCACTCGTCTTTTTGAGGGTCCCCGTTTCAATGATTAGACGATCCGTTTGAGTCGGAATGTTCTTGCAGGCTTGAATCAAAGTGGCGAGTTGGTTTTTCCCCAGTGAAGAGAGGGGTGTCCCCTTGTCCCCCGCGCCGGGATCCGAAAGAACCAATAGATTCTTGGTCGCGAAGAGAGAAGCAGCGCCAAAATTCTTTTCGACCTCGACGGCACCCTGTGTTCCTATGAGTTGGTCGAATGAGGTCTCTCCCTCCCCACACCAGGCCTCGATGATTCGCTTCCGGACGACTTCCCGAATCCACAAGTCTTCCCCCATCAGGTGGGTGACTGGAAGGGGATCTGAATTCTTCCCTTTTGCCAGCAACTGGAGAGCGTCAATCATCCCCATCCCTCGATAAGAGTGGCAATAACCGATTCCGCGATCCGCCGATAGACATCGTCTTCTCTTCTGCCTCCAGGAACATTGGATAAGAAAAAGGTGCCAGATCCGGAAAACTCCTTTTTGGCCATGAGTGTTTCTCCCGATTGCGGCGAGCGAGCTTCGGCTTCGACGGTCACCACCAGATTGCGGCCTGCTGCACGGTTGTCGTTATCCAGTGTCACAGGGTCCAGATCGTACTGGGTGATACTCATCTCGAGAACCAGATCAGCGGTCCTCCATTCGCTGACCTGTCGTAGATTGCCATCTCGCTGGAACTCACGGACGACAGCCTGCGTGAGCCTTTCTTCTGCTCCGTACTCAAGAGTCTTATTATTGGCGACATCGATGAAGACTGTCTTATATTCTGGGGGAAGTGTTCGAACCGGTGCCGACCCACACCCAACGAGAACCAAGAAGAGGAGTGGAATCAGATTTTTCCAATAAGGACAAGAGCGGAATAGATACATGATGCACTGATGGCGGTCACTCGGACTTGGGACGAAGAAAGCAGAGGTGATTGCCCCGGCTGAAGGCTGACGAAATTTCCAGTAACCCATGCGAAAGAATACAATGCGCCAACAATAAGGGCGACCCCGATCAGAATTTTTGTCGCCTTCCAGAGGATCGATTTTAAGGTTGCGTTCCAATAACCGCGTGGCATCGTTCATCCTTCCAATCGAGTCAGGTGGATCAAATGAATTCCGGAGGAAAAACGGAAGGCCTAGGGCAAGGAGTCTTCAGCTTCCGATTTTTCCTGGAAAACCGCCACCATTTTTGAGATCTGAATGAATAGATCGTGCCATTGGTTGCGGATGCTATCGTGAATGATATTCGATTCCTGGCGGATGAAGTCTAGGGATTGGCAGACATGGAAGAGACCCTTGATCTTGTTGTGAACCCCCCAATCTCCTTCGGTCACCGTGTCGATTATACGGCTTCTGTGGAGGAGTTGGACTTTTAAGGTCAAGTAGCGATTCTCGCTCTGATCGTCCAGATTGGGCGCGCTGATACCCTCTTCTATTCGCTCACGAAAAGCATTCCAACCTTGCACAAACTCTTGAGCCAAGTGGTGGGGTGGGGGGCCTATGTATCCTTCAAGCGTCATCGAGGAATCACTCCCTATTTGTCCTTCCCAAACATGCCCAGGCAAAAGAGAACATAGATCGAGAACAGAAACACGAGTACCGCAACAATAATTTCTACCGTGGTCGGGGTCAGTTGGATCATCAGTCTATCGATCGGTTAAGGTCAGGTTCACAACCTTATTTCGAGGTTTTATCTCTCCTTAGATAGGTTTTGAAAGCCTTGAACTCATCCGCGAGTTCCCGTTCGAAATCTACGAGGTTGTAGGATTTCACCTGCCTCAGAATTGCGACCATAAGACGGTCATTGAGAAGATGCAACTCCTCTAGCTGAGTAAAGGCACCGCCAAGAAATCCTTCACGCTGTAGTCTGGGGTATCGGCTAAACTGACCGAATCGATAAAACCCTTCCGCGCACCCCAAGAATGTCGAGAACGAATGCAGCGCGAGCCCATGAAGTGTTGCCTGATCCGAGGGTGGAGTAATCGGGCTGATTCTTTGGTGAAGGCGTTCCGCCTCTTTAAGAAGATCACCCACATGGATTCCCGACTGCATTTCAGCATAAGAATCGGCGGCCGAGCTGGGGTCCGCAGTGATGATCATTTGGTACCCAAGTTCTTCGATGGGATACCATTGGTCCAGGTATCGAGTCATATCATAGGTCCAGAGAATCAAATCGCGGAGATAGTCGACCGAGTTGCGTTGACTAATGACGGTGTCATTGAGTTGGGAGGCCTGGGCCTCGGCTTGTTGGAGTTGACTTCCAAGTTCGACCAGATTGGCGGGGGACTCGCTGGAGAGATTGTTGCGGAGTACATACAACAGATCGCGAGTTCTTTCGTAACTGTCAACCGCTGAATCAAAAACACCTTGGACCAAATCTCG
Organism: Candidatus Omnitrophota bacterium; assembly: GCA_029261095.1. Lineage (GTDB taxonomy): Bacteria > Hinthialibacterota > Hinthialibacteria > OLB16 > OLB16 > JACKFH01. The sequence continues at coordinate 18,613 of JAJDBZ010000201.1, forward strand.
CGCTCCGATCTCTCTGGCATTGTCGATATCTGTTCGAACACGTTGAATGCGGGTATCGACATTGGCCATCGCGCGGCTGTTGAGTTGCTCAAGTTCGCTTTCGAGACGAGCAAGAAGCCGGATCGTTTCGACATAATAGTCTTGGTTAGGTTTGAGACGGTCAAGTTCTGGGTCGTATTCGACCGAGTTCACCTTGTTAGCCATTTCATCGCTGGTTGTATCGACAAACTGGAAGAGACCATTGGCTTGGTCCGCCTGAATCCGGCTTCTTAAGGCCGCCACTTTGTTGTTAATATTGATCACTTTGATTGCTTGAATCTGTGAGGTGACCTCTTTGTCACCCTCTTCGTAGAGGGCGAAGGTACGGCCGAGATCTTCGTTGAGGATAGCCTCATCGATTAGCCCCAGACGGAGGGTCGATTGTTCAAGGAAGGCACGCCCGGTGTCTTCCTCGATGAACGTTTTCAACAAGGCTACCTGGCGATCATAGTTTCCACGGACCAGTCTTGCTTCATCGCCTAACCTGGCGAAGACTTGGTCCGCCTCCTGGTGTCCCAGGTCGGCGGATTGATAGGCCTCTTCGAACGATCCGTTGGCAAACTGGGACTCAGCCTCTTTGATTGTTCGAGCGAGAGTCGAGTATTCTCCCTCGGCGTAGGATGGACCGCGGCTTTCGACCGCTCTCGCCACCTCTTCATTCAATTGAGCGATAGAAGTTCTGGCACGTGCCTCCCAAGTTTTTGTTTCTGCGGAGATTGCATTATCTTTGGCTTTCCGAGCGGCCGCGAGAGACTCGTCGTAATTCTCGGATTTCATCTTCTCGCGAGCATCAGCCAGTGCTGCGAGAGATTGGCCCAATAATTCCTGTTCGTGGTCATTTCCCTTCGCGGCGAGGGCGGAATCGACTGCTGCCTGCGCGGATTCGATCATGAAATTTCTCGCTTGAAGCGCGAGATCTCGTGCATGAGTCAATTCATTCAGCGCTGTTTTGTAATCGCCTTGCGAATAGGCGACTGTGGAATGTTCTTTGGCAGCGAGTGCGCGGTTATATACATCGGCCGCGTATCTGGCGGCACCAGCACTTTGAGATCGAGAGAGTTCTTTCTCCGCTTCGGGCTGGAGGTTGTCGGTGCGTAATTGGTAGGATTGCGAGGAAGCTTTCAGAGCAAGATCGTAGGCCTCGTCAGCTGACTGGATGGCATCCTTCCAATTCCCCTGGGCTGCCCCACTCCGTGCATCGTCCATGACCCTGGAGGTGTCGTTGAGCAGATCCTCGGCGTACTCCTGGCTCTCGGCATCGACTGCCTCGGTGTAGGCTTCCTCAGCTTGAGCCAGTTTTGACTGGGTTAGTTCTTGGAGACCTGTTTCCAACCCTAAGATACGAGTGTTGGCTTCGTCGAGCGTCAATTCAGCATCATCGTAACTGGTTCGAGAAACTTGAACCTTGGCCTCACCGAGCAAATCCTGAATGGCCTGGTATTCGTCACGGAGATAGGTGAACGCTCCAATTTCTTGAGTTTCTTTGAGCTTATCCTCTTCCTCCGCGATTCTCTCATTGAGGCCAATCTCACGGGCTGCGGCGATGGCTTCTTCGATCAGAAGCGACCCTTGGTCGATGGATGATTGGGTCTCTCCGAAGAGGATCTCTTCTAAATCCCGTTTCGATTGATCCAGTTGGGCCAGCGCATCGTCATAAGTCTGTTGCGCTAATTTAGGCGTGTCCCACATCAGAGATTCTTCGAGCCGTCCTTCGAGTTGGCTAATCTGGTCTTTTAGATCCGTTTCGAGAAACTGAACCTCGGTCCGCGCGGCTTCTAAGGATCTGCCTGCGGCATTGTAGGCATTCGCATAACTCCCCTCCTGAAGGGCCTCGCGTGCTTCTTCCAGTGCAGATTTGGCCGATTCGATCCCATCTAGAGAGGCATCGGGTTCGCCCTCGGCGATCTCGATTAACCGTTGAGCCCGATCTATTTGAGCGTTAGCCCTTTTTTCCCGCGCCTGATCCTCATATTGGGCGATCATTTCCGGAAATCCTGAGAATGCTTCAAGGACCTCCCTGCCCTTCCCTTCGGCGATCATACCCTGAATTGAACCAATGGTTTCATCGACACTCTTTGCCGAATCCACATACCTTTCGACCTCGACCGATTGGGCGCGGGCCCAGGCGTCACCGATGTCTTGGAGAAGCTTCTTCGATTTACTGACTTCCAGTTCCGAGAGGGCCTGTGTAGCGCCGCTCAAGAATCCAGCGGCTCTCATCAATGCAGCATCGTAACCGACTTCGGTATCGCTCACCTGTGCCTGGGCGTTTTGAACCTGTTGAATAAATCCGTTGAGTTCTTCAGACCCTTCGATCAGATCGGAACGTTCAGGTCCGATCACTTTGATTCGTTCCACTGTATCGGTGATTTGATTTTGGAGTTCGATCAACTGGGATTTCTTGGACTCGATTTCCTGCCGTTTGGAATTGATCTGAGAATTGATTTGATCAATGACACCGGCAGCATTCTCAGCGCTTGCGATCGCTTCGTCGTAGGTTCCGTTTTGGACCCCGCTTTGGGCATTCCCCAGAAGTTGCGAGGCCTGAGTAAAGAGTTGTGGAAGATAGCGGTCTGCTCCTTGTGAGCGAACCGCGTCGAAGGATTGTTGGACCTCTTCTATTTTGGCGTTAGCCTGCCTCTTCTTGAAAATTCCACACCCAGAGAGCAGGGCGAGTGTTAGGACAGCTGCTAACAGGGCAACCGGAGTTTTTCGCAGGATGAAACGATAGGTCATGATTGATCCTCCTGATCCAATTTGAACTGGATCGAAACAAGCGTATCTTCCAAATTCATATATATCTCATGCCAATGCTTTTCGACTTTGTAATAGTTGGTGTCCTGAGTTTTCGATATCTTCTCAAGATTGACTGTAGTCCTCAAGAAATCGGTCAGGACAATTCCGCCAATGTAATTCTCTCCCAATTGTTCGAACAGATACTGGTGTTGACGGGCGACCTCTGATTTCATTTTTAAGAATTTACGTTCCAAATCCGTAGTGACCGGGTCTCCAAGGAAGGCCCGACGGAAAGTCCAGTAAAACTGCTTAAATTTTTCGATGAATTCAGTCAGGGTTTGGACAGACTCTTCGAGGATCTCCCTCTTTTTTGGGTCCATCGGCCCATTAGTTTGTTTTTTCTTTTTCGCGGCCATCTACTTTCGTTTCGACAAAATTTCTTATAAATCCCCGAATTCCCGGAAGAGTCTATCGTATCCAACAATATCCTAGAACGCGAACCCGAGGGATCCTCCGAGGGGACTGATACCACCAGGCGAGACATCATAGGCGCCTGGAACCGAAGGAATTCCACCTGGGAAACCACCTCCTGGGAATCCTCCACCCGCACCGTATCCGCCTCCGTATCCGCCTCCCGCACCATACCCGCCGCCAAATCCGCCAGCTCCCCCGCCGTAATCGTAGCCACCGCCCCCACCGTAAAGGCCGCCGCCGGCGCCGAAAGCTCCTGCCCCGACCCCAAACTGGGTAAAGGACCCGGCCACCCCGGAGCGGAGTTTGCTTAATGATAGAGCGGAAATCCCACCTGGGAACCAACTGGCGTCTTCGATCTCAGTTCCCGCTAATGCGGTGACCATCTTTCTTTCAAGCGCTTGCTTCTCACCACTGGATAGAGCTTCGTTCCAAACTTGAATTCCCTTCGATTCCCGTTTTGATTGAAGCGAGTTCGACCCGAGACCAGAGGGAGGGCTGACTCGGTCTTCGTAGGGAATCAGGTCCACACCTTCTGCATTCTGATAGGACCGCATGATATCGAGGCTATCTCTGATGATGAATGCGTACATACGTCTTTCGAGAGTGGTCAGCCGGTAAATGCCTGGGTCGAGAGTGGAATCGGGATCCCATGCGATTTCAGAACCATCCCAATCAAGTGAAATCATTGGCTGATCGAAAAACCGTTGCGGGCCATCCGGATGGGTCCCGATCGCAAACATGACCCCTTTTAGTTCATCGTAATTGGCGGCGGTGCGGGGTCCCATATAATCCGAACTGTTGACCATGACACGGGAAGGAACGCCATCGCGCGGGACTTCGTCGCCGTGCGTGCCGTTGTCATATCTGCGAGCCGCTTCGCGGCGTGATTCTCTAAACGGTTGAACGATGACATCATTGACAATCATTCGGCCATCGACTGCATCGTAAATTCTACTGGCCCCTTTTTTTTGCCACCCGATCTTCGTGGTAATCGGACGCTCGGGACCCTCTTGTTGGGCGGGAGCGGCATTGGGATCACCCGGTTCTCCTGGTTGGCCTTCAGCCCCCTCATCCCCTTCTCCTAGGACTCCCTGTTGAAATCTACTGGCGCTTGTTTCGACGCTGACGATGGAATCGTCACCTTGTCCGAAAGCTGAGGATGCGAATAGCAACCCGATGATGGCCAAGAATGTATATGTCCGAGTCATGGTTCTCCTCATCGTATCCCTCTGGGAAATTTCCCAATAAACGCACGCTTCCCCCTCTCCATTTTCGGCTGGTCGAGGGTGATTATGAATAGGACTCAAAAAAAAACTACACCTAAGGGGTCGATCCGTGAGTAAATGGCCTATAGAGCGATGCAGGGACACTTCGCGACCTCGAATTCCTTATAAATTAATTGATTATTCCCCTCATCGCGCACAGGGGGAATCGGCCTAAGATGCCCTGCACTCGGCAATTATAGGAAGTCATTTAGAGGAGTGTCAACGGGATGTGCATTTTTGACTTTAATTCCAAGAATCGTCACTTGACAGTTATTGACTCGGGGGATGTACAATTCCGGAGCGTTTCAAGATTTATCACTTGGGGGACCGCTTTTCTCGTAGCGGGACTCTCCTGAAGGAGTCCAAGCCTCTGGAGAAAAGCGGCCGAAAAGCGGGTAGGAGTTCATAAATGGGGACGGAGAGTATGAAAAATTCCGGGAAAAGGACTCTGGTTCTGGCTTCCACCGTGTTGGTGTCGGTCCTGGTAGCGGTGGGTCTCTTCCTCCTGGTCGTATTTGTAGTGGTTAACTGGGTGGCGCCGCCCTTTGACTCTGCCGAGTATGTAGTAATTCCATTGCTCGAAAGAGACTTGCCGACCTGCGCGGTCTCCATCAATGACGCGGAACAAGTCCTGGTCTGGGAAAACCGCCACGTTGATCATGTCATTAAGCATGGTGAACACCCGATGGAGATGAAGGCCTGGATTCTTGAGCCAGATGGAAGCTTGGTTGGGATTCCGGGACTGGGCGGGAAGTGGGTCAATCCTCGAAAGATCAACAACTTGGGAACGATCCTGGGGGAGGCGGAGACCTCCGATGGCAAACCACACGGATTCATCTGGGAGGGATCGGGGGAGCCTCGGGATCTTGGAGAACTGGGCTTCAACCTTCCCATGGCGGAAGTCTTCTGTTTGAACGACCGAGGCGAGATGGGAGGGAGTTACTATCACCCCAGAACCGCGAAGTCTTTCAGTTTGGTACCACGAGTATGGAACGCAAGCCGGGAAACAGTGATCGCCTATATGGAGGGAGATGCAGTTACCGATCTGAACAATGAGGGGATGGCCCTAATCGATTTCGGGAGTAGTTTCGAAGGAGAGATCGTTTCAGGAACTGGAGAGCGAATTGAGATTGGCGCATTGAGTCACCAGGGTTGCCGCCCCATGGGGGTCAACGACTGCGGGGAGGTCGTGGGCTATTCTTCGATCACAAGCACATTTCAAGGTACTATCGACGGAGTCATTGGAGCCGTAAAGAGAAGGAAGGCGAGCATAAGTTGGGAGGAGCGGCCCCATGCGTTCATCTGGCGAGATGGGAAAATGGCGGATCTCAATTCCTTAATCGAGACGGATAGTGGGTGGGAACTCTTGTGGGCGTTCGGGATCAATAACAAGGGTCAGATTGTGGGAGGAGGGATGCATGAAAAACACGTCCGAGCATTCCTTTTGGAACCTGTGACGAATGCCGACGAGAATGGCATTGAGAGTTTCTAGTCCGTTGGGAAGAGAAATTAGGGGAATCCCCCAACCCCTGGGCCATCTTAACGTTGTGTGTGGAAGGCAAGAAAGTCTCCAATCGATCCTGACCATGATTCATGGACAGGGGGGTGTTGAGATTCTATCATAAGACCGATTGATACGGTCGACTCTAATTAGTTGGGGCCAAGTGACCCGTCAAATGGCTCCTATTGGTGGGAGATTCTATCAACAGAATCAATGATTCAATAAAGGGAGGCAGATCCATGAACTTTATAAAGAGATTTCTCGCTCTCGCGGTTATGGTAATGATATTACTTTGCGATCAAACCAATGCTCAGAAAGTTCCGACGGGAGCGAAAGTCCCCGCAACACCCGCGAGTTCAGTTAAGGTTCCGAAGTTGTTTTCAGTCGCCAAACCCTACATCAATGCATATGGGGTGGAGTGGCACCCTTTCGGAAGCGAAGCGTTAACCCTTACTGTCTCAGGTCCGAACGATTTGAACTCTCAGGAAACTTTCGGACCGAATACTCTCCCGTATTTCGATCTCTTCGATCCGGTGGGGAATCCCAGACCGGATGGGGTTTATGTCTATCAGTTGACGGTCAATCCAGGGATTGATTCAGGCACCTATCGGAAAATGAAATCGATCCAGGAATCCCCTGTCCGTTCGGAGATTGTGGAGGACATGAAATCGATTGGAGAACTTCCACCTGTGGAAGTCTCTCAATCCGGAAGTTTCACTTTCAAGAATCATGAGGTCATCATGGGAGATGCGGTCAACATGGCGGGCGATTCCTCGGGCGATTCCGACGAACGGAAGGCGCAGAAAGATA
>JAJDBZ010000202.1 GCA_029261095.1 Candidatus Omnitrophota bacterium
ATCCCTGGGACGAATCGAAAAAAAGATTGACCAACAGGGACGCAGGATAGATCGACGCAATCGACCGAGGCGCAACCGTGATCGGTAAAACTTGCAGTACTGGGGCGCGATGGGCGCAAGGGACATGGTCTGCGACCGAACCGCTCACAATGGCTCGCGCCCTAGTGCTGCTTCTCGCATGGCGCCTGACCTAGTATGATAATACCATTCAACCCGTCGGGTATATCCCGGCGCCTGCTGCGGGCTACGGTTCGCGGCGTTTTCTATTGAGATACATGACATGCTGTAACGACATCGTTGGACCGTTCGACTGGTATCACCGGCTACTCGCGCGACTGACACCTGTTGCGAATTTTGATGAAAACGCCGACGGATGGTTTGATGGCATGGATCGCATCCCAGCACGATATGCTGGCGGGCGGTTGATCGGCGACAAGGTCAACGCAATCGTTCTTCATAGCGGTGTAAGCGGCAATCGCATCGCACCCTATTTCGCCAACTCAAAGCGCAAGGTGTCAGCGAATTTTGAAGTTACAAAAGACGGAGACTGCGTGCAGTGTGTTCCGTTCACGCGGAAGGCGTGGCACGCCGGGAAGTGGAACGGTCGATCGATCGGTATCGAGCACCAGGGGCCGAACGATGCGCCGCCTAGTGAAATTCAGGCGCAGGCTTCGCTAGAATTGATTCGATCGCTATTGCTAAAGTTTCCCAGGATTCAGACGATCGTTAGCCACGCTGCGATCCAGGCAAACCGGACAGACCCGAAACACTATAGATGGGACCTGCTCGAGGGTCTAGGATGCGAATTGGTTTACTGATGAGACGAACCGTCTACAATAACACAAGCAAAGGAATTCAAAGATCTATCGACCTGGCGAACCCTGGCGATACTATCGTAATAGAAGCTGGCCATTGTGACTTGAAATCAACAATCACGGTCGACAAGGATGGACTTTCAATAATAGCGGAGGGTGCTGAATTTGAATTCTCCGGAGGCGGGCCAGCTGTTTCAGTTAAGGCACAATACGTAAAGCTTGTCGGGCTAAAAATTAAGCTCAAGTATGGCTCATCATCAGAGGGAACTGTCGGCATAGGAGCATCAACAGGTAATTCTGTTGCTCATCATATTTCCGTTCGAGAATGCTATGTCGAGGGATTTGAAAGGGGCTATGTTGTTAGGCGAACTTTCTATGGCGGGTTTTACGATTGCGCAGCGCTCAAATGTACGGAGCGCGGATTTAGTATTGAGGATTTGGCGATCGCAAACGCGTTTTTCAACTGTCACGTTGAAGGCGCAGCTGTTTGCAAATATGGATTTTATGCGAACGGTATTCCGAATGAGATAGCAGCAGGACAAACTGTGTTTGGCGGCGTGTTTGAGGGAAACACTGTTTCTCAAATTTGTCTTCAAGATCACTCAGATGAGTTCAGATTTCACAGCGCACACCTTGAACCGTTTGCAGAGATTAAATTGACGGGAACATTAGCATTCGACAGGTCTAACCTCGTTAAGGGCAATGAAACGAAATTCATAAAAGAGCTGATTGCAGGTCAGATGATCAAGCTCGACGTCGACGGTAGCGAAAAACAGGCGAGGATCGAATCCATCTCGGACGACACGAATCTTGTGCTTTCAGAGCCATATGCGGGAACCGTCGGAATAGGATCTGCCAGTGTCCAAGCGTGTCATATTCATGTTAACGGTTGCGATACTAGCGTATTTTACGACATGCACTATGGAGTCGGCGGAAGCCCTGTCTATTCTGCAGCTACCTATATCGAGAGTGGAGATCACAACCGCGTCATGCAGGGTCGGCTTGCATCGCAGGTGATTGTCGGCGCTGGCGCAAATTTCACAAAAATCGATGCAGTCGATTTGCCACCAACCGGGATAGAGGATCGAGGATCGTATACAGAATTAATTAACCACGATCCGTTTCTCACCATGAAACGGTACATCAAGGGTGGAGCTAACGTAGGATATTCGCTCGACGTAGGATCTAGCGACACCGTAATCGACAGTGAAAAGAACATCAGCATGTCTCTCGCAGTAGGAGGCAAAAGAACCGTAACGTCTGATAGAGAAAAAACCAAAATAGGAAACGCTCTAGTCGTATCATCCAAGGACTATGCGGACGATGCATCGCCAAGCGTGGCAGGGGTAAACGCTATCTATGTAAACCCATCTGGTCCGCTAACAATAACCGATTTGAGCGATGGCGTTCCGGGGCAGACAGTTACGATACTCTCTACATCGGGTGCAGGATTCATAACTATCAGAGGTGAAAAGATTATCCTAAGCGCAAAGGTCGCCGCGCCGTCAAACGGTTTTGCCATAACATTGATGAATCAGTCAGGCTATTGGTGGGAAATTTCACGGAACCGTTGATTGGATTTTACATCGTTTTATTACCAGTAGCGCATAGAACTCATCATAGCGTCTCATGTTCAATTCGTTTCGATCCCGAAGCGGGGGACACGATGACGCTGATGTTGGACAACGGCGGCTGTTGGCGTGAGCTTAGTCGGTCGGTGAATAGCTAGATAGCCTCATTGCATGCGATGCGGCACTTTTCACAGCAAGTGCATCACGCAACCTCGCCTTCAGTCTCGAATTCCTTCAACGCCGGTGGCGTCTCGCCGCTCAAATCGCAGCAACGCATAAACGCTGCCTGTTGCGCCCAGTGGTCGCGCTGCTTCTCTGCGAGTTCGGCGCGTTCGGTCAGCTGCTCGATCTCAACCCTGACCCGCTCCATCACGCAGCCTCCGGGATGTAGAGCGCGGGTGTGTCTATAGGCAACCACCCACATGCGCGCAACAACGGTACTGCTTGAGGGACATGAAACCATAGACCCCCTTTAGTCATTGGCGGTGTGCACGCCGTGCATTTTTGCCATTTATGGCCACTCCCCCACTCTGTGCGAATCCAAGCCCGATCACCCTCCTCCCACTCATGCCGCAGCTCAACCGGCGGCGGCCAATGCTCATCGGTGCCTGGCTCTCCGGGGAGCAAGATTGCGTCAGGCATAGGCCAGGCAGCACCCATCATGTCCATCCTATATTCGCTGAACAGCATCCAACACTCGGCAGGAGGGTTCCACATCAAGGCGCCCACGAACGCCGGCATGCGCGCCGCTATTTGCGCATCTGTTAGGCCGTTTGGGTTAGTCATCGTTCGCCTTTCTTTCTGCGCTTGCGTGCGGATTTGATACCGAATCGCTTTGCAAATCCTGGCGCACCATACGGATCGTGTTCTATTTTGTACGCGTAACCGCACTTTGGTCCGCATACCGTAACCGTGCCAACCATGATCGAAATCCATCCTTTAGGCCATAAATTGAATCGATCGCGCTCGGCCGTCTTTTCGCATTGGGCGCAGATCATTTGATAACGCTCCTTGCCATAGATATCAGAATGTCTCTGAATTCGTCAGGAGTTTTGCTTGCGGCTGCCTTGCCCACGCGGGGACGGTCGTCGAATTTATTTGTCCGGTTTCCACACCAGGACACAAGGGCCGAGCTCTCACCATCAGGGATGGAGCCCCACCGAAGCTGCGGAAGAAAGTTGACATTGTAGGCGTAGAGCCATGTCGCTTTCTTTGCAGGGTGACCATAGCGTCCCTGCTCTACATGGCACGACCAGCCACCACATAGGCCGCGTTGCCATCCCCCATGACGTGGTGGTGTCGGTAAATCATATGCCGACCACGCGTCGGTATAGGCCGGGTGTTCAAGGACACCGCCCCATTGCCGCACAGAACTGAGGGCTGCACGAAAACAACCGCCATCATCGCCGCGCTTGTGGCCCCAACGAGCCTCGACTAGGCCGGCCAGTCTGCACCATCTGGAGCATGGGGGATGTGCGACAACCGAATGAGGCCCATTGTACTTTCGCGCATCGCGAACTTTATCCCAGGGGGGCAACATCCGCCAGGCCGTAATAAGATCCTCCGCGCTCAACATATAGGGCTGCAATGATGATCATTCAACGCTCTCGATCATCTTACGCGCCACATCTGGCCCGTGCCTTTGCACTGCGCCGTCTTTGGATACGGTGACCCAGACAAAATCATTTTTGCACGGCAATCGATAGAGCACCGATCCATCGGAGAGCCTGAATCGTGGGATATGAGGATATGTTCGTGCGTTTGCCATTATTCCTCTGCAAAAAGCGGTGCCGTGTGCCCGGCTGCTAAGCGCTTACGCGCAATTTCGAATGTGTCCTGGTCCATCTCTGCGCCAACAAACTCGCGACCGGTTGCCAAACATGCAACGCCGGTCGTGCCTGCGCCCATACACGGATCGCAAACCAAATCACCGGGCCGGCTGTAGTCGCGAACAAGTTGCTCCATTAACCAAAGCGGCTTGCCGCCAACGACAGCCATGCGTTCAGAAAACCCAGGCGGCAAAGCATAGGCCCCGGGGAGTGTTCCCCAATTTGAATACTCTTTGTTTTTCGGACGGGCAACCACGATCCAGCACGTCCACGACGACGGGCCGTCACCTGTCAGGCGAACGCGCGATCCGATCGCTACATAGGGTAACGGTGCAAAAACATACCGGCCTTGCTGCAGGAGCGCATCTGCCAGGTGGTTGGCGTTTATGTGATCTGTTAGCAATATAATCCATCCGCTCACGCGTGGATGCCATGACTTGACGAAATCGTGACAGTCCTCTGGCGTCCAATGTGCATAGTCGATTGCGCGGCGATTCTCAGTGTCGCGTGCGCCCTCAAGTGCACACGCTGTACACGATGCATGCGTCTTTGCGCTGTACGGCGGATCGCAGATCAGTGCATCAACATCGACGTCGCCGATAGCGTCCTGCCATTTGCCGAGGTGAATCACTTTTTTCTAATCTCCTCTCTCGCGCCATCGGCTAATAGCGTTGTGGCTGCGATCAAATAGCAAGCGTACGGATCAAGCCCGTAATGCACGTGTGCGAGCACAAGCACGGATACGAGCAGATAGATCAACACTTGTCCCCTATGGACGTCATTTTACTACCTCTGGTTCAAACGGCGCAGATAGGTATTTGCCGCTTTCGACATCCAATAAAAACGGGCTCCTGTCGCAGCAGCACGCCAAAATCTCGACGGAATATTTTTGACAGAGATAGATATATTCGGTCCTGAATAGCTCTCGGCGATTTATTTGGTCAGCCGTTAATCCGGCATCGTCTACGATTTGAAAATCCATCACTGCTCCGTCGAGTATTCGTTCGCGTTCCAATCTCGCATAACAATTTCTTTCGCATGCTCGGCTCCGTTGCAAACGACAACGCGATAGCCTATGTCATCCAGATGCTCATGCCAGTCGCTTTGTGACGCTGAGATTACGCCTCCGCTAGCGCGCTTCATCTCTACAAATGTCGACCATTCGGGGATGAGCAAATCAGGCACGCCTGATGAAACACCCTCGGCCTTTAGCCTGCAAGCCGTGGCCTTGTTTCGCATTCCGCCATTTGGTATTGCGAATATACGCACGGACCGGTAGGTCTGGCGGAACCACGAAACGAATTCGCGCTGTTCTTCGTGTTCTGTTTTTATTCTCTCGGTCATGCGAATTCTTTCATTTCAAGATTT
>JAJDBZ010000203.1 GCA_029261095.1 Candidatus Omnitrophota bacterium
AGCAGAGATATCGACTCCAATTAAGGTAATCCTCTTTCTCGTTTTAGTTGTCGCCGGCGCGCTATATCATTGGCGGAAGGATCACGTCCTGCGAAGGGAAGCAGAGGCAAGAAAGTTGATTTTCACAGAAAGGGAAGACGCTCTGGATGGGGCAACTGTGCAGATTCAATCGTGTGAGACAATTCCGAGTGATAGCTTTTATGGGGTGGAAACGGGACTGGCACAATCGAATTGGCTCCCTATTGAAATGCACATCCAAATTGTTCCTGAGAAATCCGAAAACTTCTGGGAACCCAATGATATTATCCTCATCGAGCCCCCCGAGGAGATCATTGAGGAAGAGGATTATTTTATTAGCGTAGATGCCGATGTCGTGCAGGTCTTTGTTGAAGATGAGGGAACGTTCAGAGAATATGGCGAGGGAGAAACGGTATCAGGATCGAAGACTCTTGCATTAAGGTTCCTCATTGATCCCTCCGTTGACCGGATTCTATTCGTTCACTATGGAAAACCGTTCGGTGTTCCCTATCGTCTTGAACCTATCACTTCCATGAATGAGGATAACTCTTAAACCACACAGGAGAATTACGATGTCACCCATCACCGCGAAACGCAGTGTCTATACCTTCATACTCCTTTTCTTGGGGATTCTCTATCTCTCGTCTGATGCCCACTCCCAGCCCGAAGCCACCCTCCTTGATGACGATTTCTCCGGACTACCCACCGGGCATCTCTTTTCGGTCGTCGGTGCACACCTCGAATACCATTACTTGCCCGAGGCGGGGCCCAAAGGGAATTGGTATGTCTCCACCTTCACCTCGGATACCGAGTCTCAGAGGGCCTGGCGGGTCATCCGAAAGGATGGCGAGTCTTCACTCTTTCAAGCGATCCAAAACCGGCGAAGCCACACTCACCCGATGGTTGTAACAGGCGACCCCCTTTGGGGTGATTACAACGTCGAGGTGGAAATGACCCCGCAATCCGGGCAAGGACAAGCCGGAGTGGTGTTTCGATCGCGCAATGATCGTTGCTACTACTTTTTTGGAGTCGAAGGAAACCGCGCTATCCTGAAAAAAGTCCAAGACGCAACCGCATATCGCGTACCGAAAGAGACTCTCTTGGCAGAACGGGAGATCGAAGGAGAGCCGGGCGAACGGCTTTCTCTCAGAATCGAATGCAAGGGTTCTCATCTGAAAGGTTCCATCAACGGGGGTCCGCCTCTTGAAGCTGAAGACGATACCTACCCGCTTGGACGTGTGCTATTAACCTCCGACCTTCCCACTGAATTTCATCATGTCAGGGTAACCACGACCCCGGAAGAGAAAGAGAGAATCGAAACCGCCACACGAGAGCGGGAAGCCGAGCAAAAGAACCTTCAGGGACAAAACCCAAAAATGGTTCTTTGGAAAAAATTCAAGACAGAAGGCCTGATCAATAAGGTCCAAAAGGTTCGAGATTTCGGAGTCGGAAGAAATCTCCGATTCGGAGATCTCAACGGAGATGGCGATCTCGATGTGTTAATCGCGCAAGTGAATAACCACGGCCCGAAAGACCGCAACAGCGAAATCGGTTGTATGACCGCAATGACTTTCGATGGTGACATCCTCTGGCAATCAGGCATGCCCGACCCCTGGAAGGACAACCAGACATCCGATGTCGGAGTCCAGATTCACGATCTCGACAACGACGGAGACAATGAGGTCATCTACTGCCGTGACTTCGAACTCGTGGTCGCCGAAGGGGCGACCGGCAATACCTTGAAAAAGATTCCGATGCCCGACACTCCCGCCAACACACGAAAACCTTATGATCGATTCCCGAAGATCCTCGGCGACTCCCTCTATTTTCTCGATGTCGAAGGGAAAGGGTATCCATCCAACATCCTTGTGAAGAACCGTTACGCACATTTTTGGGTTTACAACAGTGACTTGGAACTCCTTTGGACCGGAGAGTGCAATACCGGGCATTATCCCTACGCTGCCGATGTCGATGGAGACGGAAAGGACGAACTCGCCATCGGTTACTCCCTTTACGACGATGACGGGACCCGTCTTTGGACGGTCGAGGATCGGGTGAAGGACCATGCGGATGGAGTCGCGCTGGTTAATTTCAATCCAGAAAAGGGCGACGAGATTCGCCTACTTTGCGCTGCGAGCGATGAGGGTATGTTCTTCGCCGATATGGATGGAAACATCCTAAAGCATCACCACATCGGCCACGGTCAGAACCCAGCGGTACTCAATCTGCGTGACGATCTACCCGGGGTTGAGTCCCTCTCCATCAACTTTTGGGGGAACCAGGGAATCATCCATCTCTACGATTCGGAGGGGGACATCTACCACGATTTCGAACCCGTTCAACATGGCAGCATGTGCCTCCCGATCAACTGGACCGGAGGCTCCGAAGAGTTCTTTGTCCTCTCCCCCAATGTCGAAGAGGGTGGTCTCTTCGATGGCTGGGGCCGGAAAGCGGTCGCCTTCCCCGCCGATGGCCACCCCGAACTCTGCAACGCGGTCATGGATATCACAGGCGACTGCCGCGACGAAATCGTGGTCTGGGACCCTTATGAGATATGGGTCTACACCCAGGACGACAACCCGAAGGAAGGAAAACTTTATTCGCCGAAGAGAAACTCGCTTTCGAACTATTCGAATTATCAGACGACGGTGTCGCTTCCAATTCCAAATGCTCAAAATCGCGAGTAAAATGGTCCCATGACGCAATCCAGCAGGCGGAGATTTCTTTCGAATTCAAGTAAAGGCCTGATGGCGGGTGCCATTTCTCCATCGCTTTTTCATTCGATCGTTCCCGCTTCCGCCGCGGAAGCAACGGTGGATCCTTCAATGGTCCGGTTCCGACCCGAGATCGAACCAGTCGTTAGGTGGATCGAAGAGACTCCGAGTGACAATGTGATTGGGAGGGCGGTCCAAGAGCTGAAAAACGGCCTCCCCTATCGCGAACTCCTCGCCGCCTTGTTATTGGCTGGGATACGCAATATCCAACCCCGTCCGGTGGGATTCAAGTTTCATGCGGTCCTCGTCATTAATTCCGCACACCAACTTTCATTGGACGCTCCCCAGAAGGATCGCTTGTTTCCATTGCTCTGGGCGCTGGACGATTTCAAGAGTTCCCAACGGAGGGACGAAAAGGAAGGCGATTGGTGGTTGGGACCGCCTAACGAGCCAAAAATTCCGAAACCCTCCGAGGCGAGAAGCCTCTTCCACAAATCAATGGAGAACTGGGATGTCGAAGGAGCGGACGCCGCCATCACCGGCTTGTGCCGCTGTGCGGGGGCGGCCGAACTCGCCGAGGCGCTTTGGCCTTACGGAGCGAGGAATTACAGGAATATCGGACACCATATCATATTCAACGCTCAGTCGTTTCGTGTCCTTCAGACTGTTGGATTTCAGCATGCGGAGCCGGTATTGCGATCATTGATCTACGGTATCTTGGCCGGTAAACAAGGCGAGGCGAGTTCGGAACCCTTCGAGTCGAACCGTGAACTCGCAAAATCTTTTCCACCCGACTGGGAAGTGGGAAGGCGCGATCCCGAGGTTTCCGCCTCCCTCCTGGCCATTCTACGGACAGCAAACGAGAGGGACGCGGCCAAGGAGGTCAAAAAGTTACTGGACACGGGGATTGCTCCAGAGTCGTTGTGGGACGGGGTTCTCCTCTTCGCCAGCGAACTGTTGATGAACCACCCAGGGATTCTTGCACTGCACGCCTGGACCTCTTGCAACTCTTTGCATTTCGCATTTCGTGAAAGCGCAAACCCGACCACGCGTTCACTCATGATTCTGCAAGCGGCATCCTGGATGACAAAATACCGCGATGATATCCGCGGATACTCTCTCGAGAATTTGAAACGGATCGACCGGTTCGAACCAGGGGAAGAAGCCCCTCCCCTCGAGTCGATTTTCGAACAACTTGGAACCGATCGGTTTCAGGCGGCCCAAGGCGTGTTGGCATACGCCCAAAAAGGCGGGAGTCCCGACGCTTTCATGGACATCGGCAGGCGACTGGTATTCGAGAAAGGAACCAATGCCCACGATTACAAGTTTTCAGCCGCCGCATTTGAGGAGTTTCCCCATGTGGACCCGAAATGGAGACCCCACGTCATGGCCGCCAGCCTCTTCAACCTGCGCGCATCGACCGAAAAGGACTCTCCCTTATCAAATGGAATCAGGGAAGCGCTGGCCACTCTTTGATGCCGAAATCCACCCCGACCTCTATAGCTCCGGACTTGAAGGAACTCGCTCTCGAATGATTCGAATTATCAGACGCCGGCGTCATTGCCGAGGTGGAGTGAGTTAAGAAACTGCTCTCCAACCGATCCAACCGAATTTGGAGGTAGGACAAGAGTCGATAGGAGAGAGAACCTGAATCTTAATGAATACTCCAAAACTGTCATTTCGACCGACAGGAAGAAATCTGATTAGAGTGTCCCGCTCCATCGATCGGAGCACACTTCCATCGATCAGAGTCTGTTTCAACAGACGGCTCTCTGTGTAGCGAGGGAATTCATTCCCTCGTGTGCTGCACCGTTCCCTCAAACCTCGATGAGACCAACTCATTTTCGCATAACGACCAAGGGTCGCCACGTAATCAATTGACGTGGCTCCACACAGAGCCGTCCGTTGAAACGGACTCGCATCGATCGCGTGCAAGGAGAACGAGGAAGGCAATCTCTCCAATCAGAACCCCCCAAAAAAAAACGCCGAGGCTGTGCAGACTTCGGCGCGGTAGGCTCCTCTCGGATGAGCGCCGAGCCGGTGGGTTGATTCAGGTTTATCCGATAGGCGCGGCGATGGGTTCGCCCGCTTCCTTCCAACTGTCGAAACCGCCCTCGAAATAGTAGACATTCTTGAATCCAGCTTCCTCGAGCTCATTGGCGGCGCTTGGCAAAGCCTCACATTCGATGTTGGCGCAGTAGGCAATGATATTCGACTCTTTGCATTCCGATTTTTCTTCGAAGGTGCGAGTGTGCCGCGCAACCCTCCGGAGCCCCGGGCGACTGTGTAAAGCCTAGCAGACATCTTGGGCGAAGAAGCACCGGGAGATTTCCTCATTGGGCATGGAGAATCCCGATGTCGGACCTGATCGCCAATCGAAGGCCGGGCGGTTTTCATTGATTCGAAAGGTCAAACCCCTATCCCCAATTCCCCCCCAGTGCTTCAATCGTCCTCGATGGATATCCCACTCGATGAATACACCGACCGATTAAAAGCGCGAAAAGAAGCAGTGTCCGAACACCTGAAGAAGGAACGGGTGACCGCGATTGCGCGCCTCTGTTCCTTTGTGCTTGGAATGGCATTTTTGATAGGCGTACTTGCCCAGGTCGACTTACACGCGTGGTGTA
>JAJDBZ010000204.1 GCA_029261095.1 Candidatus Omnitrophota bacterium
AAAAAATAACAATAAATATTTCCTTTTGCGTTGATGAGTCCCCCCCTATCCCCGTCCTTGGGGGGGGGAAACGACTCTTTCACTGGAATGCGTACCGGTGAGAGGAAGGAGGTGAGAACATGGAGATCACTGAGGTTCGAGTCTATCCCGTCAATCAGAATGACGAGCGACTTGTAGCATTCGCGACCATTACATTCGATCACGCCTTTGTTGTGCGCGATCTAAGGATCATCCGGGGAAAGAATGGTTTATTTGTAGCGATGCCCAGCCGCAAGCGTCATGATGGGACCTACTCCGATGTGGCGCACCCACTCGGTCAGGATCTACGGAACCAGATCGAAGAGAAAGTCATCGGGGAATTTAACGCCGTCACAAACCAAGCTGTTGCTGAAGCAGTTGAGTTACCAGCAACCTCAGACGGTTCAGTGATCGCGGCACAAGCCGAGACCAAGCAAGAACCGGTCCCGGAGAAAGTCGCGGTCTAAGAACACAGGGCGTTCGATGATCTCCTCTCAAAGTGAAGATGATGGAAAGTAAAACCGAATGCCGGCAAGGGATGTTTCATCCCTCCCGATTCATTCATAGGGAGACAATCAAATAAGCTGGGAGAGTTTTCGGAAGAAGGCTCTCCCAGTTTTCGTTTTAGTGACCCGAGAGTTCATTTCTAGAGTTGCGGATTTGTTCGTTCCACCTTCAACAGCGGATCCGGTAACCACCCTTTTCCCTAAATCACACACCTCAACCGAATCTCAAACCTCCGGATGCGTCCGTTTCAAGAACAATTTCACCTGATCGAGCGTGTGTGGTGGATAATCCTTGACCTGTGTCAGCGCCGCGTATTCGAGAGCGGTGTGGCAGGGAGACTCGCCGAGGGTCCCGATCTCTTTGGCAATATGGCTGATCGCTTTCGCCCCATTATCTGCGTTGGTGTGGAGACGCTCGATGATCTGGTTTACTGAGACATCGTCCTCTTCTCTCCAACAATCGTAATCGGTGGCAAAACAGAGGGCAGAGTAGGCAATCTCCGCTTCGCGCGCGAATTTGGCCTCGGGGAGAGCGGTCATTCCGATGATTGATGCACCCCAGGAACGGTAAAGATTTGACTCGGCACGGGTCGAGAAGAGCGGTCCCTCCATACAGACATAAGTCCCACCGACATGGGTGGTGATTCCAGCCTGTTCGGCGGCCTCAACGAGAAGTTTCGACAGCACTGGACAATAGGGATCGGCGAAAGCGACATGGACCGCGACCGGATCAAAGAGTGAGTTTTGACGGCTCTTGGTGCGATCGATCAACTGGTCCGGAATGACCACATGGAGCGGGACAATCTCTTCCTTGAGGCTGCCGACCGCACTGACTGAGACGAGCCATTTCACCCCGACACTTTTCAATGCCCAAATATTGGCGGCATAGGGGACATGAGTCGGGTTCAGTTGGTGGGATCGCCCATGTCTTGCAAGGAATACGATGGGGGTCTCTTCCAGCCGCCCTAGAACGAGTTTGTCGGAGGGCGCCCCATAGGGCGTTTCGACTCTCCGTTCCTCGAGAATCTCGAGCCCCTCCATCTTGTAAAACCCCGACCCGCCGATGACTCCCAAAGTGAATTGTTGGCTCATGGAAAAAACCTCGTGCGTAAGAATGAGCGGAGAGGATAAAGCAGGGCTGGAGGAGATGGGAGGGGTCGGGGAGGGGTCGTGTCACTTCTGGGTAGATGGCCCCATCCCAAATGGCCCAACAACAACCCCCATTCTCGATTTCAATTCAAACTCGGAAGGCAAAAGGGACAACTCCATCTCCTCTTCAAATCCCATCCAATCCCCCCACACACCATCGCCTGATCTGAATCGAACCGATTCAGGTTGGCCTCTCACCTGTTCAAAATTCAATCGATGGTAACTGTCGGTAGAGGAGAGAGCTCCAATCTCAACCTTAGATTTGCCGGCCTCGATGCCTAGAAAATAAACGGTCGAGGAGGCGCCGTTTGACCCTTGGTCGGTAAACGATCCAATGATTCTGTTGTCCTCGGTGATCTGCTGACAGCCCCCAATGGCATAAGGGTTCGTGACTGGTTCACTGATCGCGTAGTCGTACCAGGTCTCACCGTTGTCATCACTCGAAATGCAAACAATTCTGTTTCCCGATCTGGAAGTACAATAGAGCGGTCCGTTTTCCAGGCCTGCGTCGAACGCAAAAAACCCGTCGAGGTTCATGATTTCCGTCTCCGCTCCGGGAAATCCTTTTGTGGGGGGAATGTCCGCTTCGCCACTCTCGATATCGTAACGCGCGTATCGCATGAATGGCTGTTCGAATTGAGACATATAGAAGAAATGAAGTTTGCCGTCTTTGGGAACAAAATTCGCGAGCCAGGTGTGGACCTCGAACTCGTCATCTATAGAAATTTGATCCGCGATTCCGCCATCATCGGCGACAACTGGAATCTCCACTGATTCTCCTTTGAGCGTCTTCCAGGTTTCTCCTCCATCATGGGATTTCATGATGTGGATATCCCAATAGAGATAGACACCGTGTTTCTGGGTGGTCCATGCAGCGTAGAGAATCCCTTTTTCATCCAGATAAAGGTGGGGATACTGAATGATTCCGTTTTGCCCGGACTTGGTCAGTTTTATCGTGGACCGCAATTGACCATCCAGGCCAACCACACGGAATCGATTGTCGATGGCGAAGTAATAGATCTGACCCCGGGCAGCATCGATTTCCATCGCGTACTTCCCGGTCGCACCTTTCTGGTACTCGCTTATAGTTGGTTCGAGAAAATGATCCTTTGAATGAAAGAGATAGAGATAAGAGGTTCCGCTCCTCCAATCAGGGTGCATCAAAAAGATGTTTGCTTCGTCATCGGTCTCGATAACTGGAGGATTGGTGGCACCGGTTGCCTCATAGACGATTGAAAAGGTCTCTCCGCCATCGACACTTCGAAGGAGCCTCCAGCACTGTGCATCGTAGGCCTCATTTCGAGATCGGATCTGGGTCATGAAAATGCCGGCTGAGTTCTTCAGAACCTTTTGATTGTTGCTTTGAAAGGTCCCTGGCCCGATAGCGTTTTTGTCAACCGGGACGAGGTCGATGGAGAGTGTTTCTGCCAAGCAAGGCAGTAGACTGAAGACCATGAGCGAGGAGCCGACAATCAATACGGTTTTCATGGAGAGAGTCTAACAGTTACTCAAGTTGGATGCGATCAGAATCGGAAGATGGTTACAATAATCGAACACATCGGGTTCAAACGAAGTGAGTTATGCGGAACACCTGATCCATTTCGCTGAGTAAGAACGAGGGATCATGGATGATTCGTACCCACCCATTGTCCCCCCCAATCCCATACCCTATTCTGTGGCGGTCATGTCACCCAACC
>JAJDBZ010000205.1 GCA_029261095.1 Candidatus Omnitrophota bacterium
TTTCTATCGCAGGCTCAAGAATGGTTCAGGACACGCTGATCAGCGAGCCCAGCTCTGGCGTCACCCTTTTATCCCGTCAAACTGACGCCAACGAGATTGTCGCCATTGAGATAGTAATCCCGATGGGAGGCCGCGAAGAAGCGGCGGAAACGGCGGGGATTGGGACAGTGGCTTTTCGGATGCTGACCCGAGGGACCAGAAACAAGAGCGATTACGAGATCGCAGTGGGTTTCGAGTCGTTGGGCGCTTCCTTCTCCACAGACATCCAAAAAGATCGAGCGGTCCTAAGCGTACAAACGACGGTCGGTCAATTTGAAGAGACGCTCCGTCTTGTCGAAGAAGTGATCACCGAACCCATTTTTCCAGAGGAGTTTTTCGATATCGAAAAAGAGATCTTGAGGAAAGAAATCCTTGAAGACCTCGACTCACCCTACTACGCGGCAATCCGCCTTTTTCAATCAACCTTGTTCGGGAATCACCCTTATGCCAAACCCAACGCGGGGACATTGGAGACAGTATCCGCCCTCACCCGACAAAAAACACTGTCGCATTTTGAAGAAAACTTCATTAGAGGACCTGTCTCAGTGGGAGTTGTGGGGAACGTCACCCCAGACCGGATCCAAGAAGCACTTGGTGGCATTTTCCAACACCTGGGTAATGACACAGGGAACCCGCCTGAATCAACAAGGGGCTTGGAAGCAGGGTCTCCGGCCATGGCGGAGGCCTACGAGAAACGATCGATCGATTCCGAATGCATGGTCATCGGGTACCCAGTTCCTGGTTTGCACGATCCGGCTTTTGCCAGCCTGAAGGTCATCGACTCGGTTATGGGCGGATCCATGGATTCGCGACTCTTCACCGAGGTCCGTGAAAAACAGGGCTTGGTTTATCAAATCGGATCTTCATTTCCCGGTCTGGAATGGGGAAGTTTTTTCGCGATCAGTCTGATCGCCACCCTTCAGAATCATGACAAGGTGTTGGAAACACTGTCCCGTGAGATCGAGAGAATTCGTACAGACCGCGCCGCCGAAGAAGAAGTTGAGCGCGCAAAGACCTACCTGATGGGGACTTACCTGATGTCACAGGAGAAAAACTCGGATCAAGCCCTGATGTTGGCGAGATATCATTCCCTCGGCTTAGGAATCGAATACATCGACCGATATCCGAGAATGATTTCCGAAGTGACACCGGATTCCATGCTTGAGGTTTGTCGCCAGTATTTTCGGTCTCAAACTGTAGCCATTGTTGGACCGGGCCAGGAAATCTCGTAAGACCCGCGATGCCTCCCAGAGTTACCCTTTATACAAGAGAAGAATGTCATCTTTGCGAGGTGGCGAAGGAATCGATGGCTCCCATCCTGAATGAATTGAAGGTTCCTTTTGAAGAGATAGATGTCGATACAATTCCAGAAAAGCGAGAATGTTATGGGAATGAAATCCCGGTTGTTGAAATCAATGGCGAGTTTGCATATAAACATCGAATTCCTCCACTTGGCTTTCGGAGGAGACTCGAAACGGTCATGAGTTAAAAGCGGATCAGGTTGCGATCGTCTTCAGTCGCCTAAGAGCTTCGAGGAGACGCCCTTTGTCCATCCGTTCCATCGGCTCGAATTGGATTCCGTAAACACTTCCCTGAGTGCCCACTTTACGGACCACATGTCCCACGATATTGAGTTTCTGATGAATCATCTTACCGCTGACTTTTACCAACGGTGTGAGATCGATGACCACTTGATCATCGATTTCGAAGGGAATATCTGTGGAGACGAGAGATCCCAGGGAATTCACATTGATGAGATGGAGGAGTTTTTCCTCCCCTGGAAATCGAGTTGACTTCCATTTGACATGGAGGTCGACTTCGTACCGTGCTTCGCGGCGACGTTGGATTTTCCGAATATTCTGTAAGCCGGGAACCTTCAAAACCCAGGTGAGGGTCGGCTCGGTTTCCATCCGTTCGACGCTTGTGTCGATGATGAGCAGGCCAGTGGAGGTCGCCTCGGTCACAACAACCCGAGTACCCTCTGCGATTGCAATGCGTTTCCCTTTGGCGATAGGAGCAGCCAATCCGATATGCTTGTTGTCACAATCCCGAACCGTGGCGTGAAAAACCACAGGCGGATCTTTAAGAAAAATCTCGGTTTTAACCCGACTACCGACCTTAAAGAGCAATCTGAATTCCCCCGTAACGATAAGTTCCAATACATAAGTTAACGATGTGGTACCCCATTTGTCTACACCTCAACCCAGTTCCAGGTAGTCATCGATGATTCGATACGGTATTACCTAAACCGCTCAAGGTGGATTGGTTGCGGAATCTGTCGAAAACAATAATCTACCTGTGTCGAGGAGCAAATCCGAACCTCAAACTCGTTAAAGAAGTGGAATGACCGGTCTAAACATTGCCACAAAAATCGCGGCGCTGGTCGCTGTGCTGATCCTCAGTATGACTGTCCTGATCGGATACATCTCTGTCGAGATTACCGCTCGGGAGGGGATCGATCAGACTGTCAATAACGAATTTAAGACCAAATTGACCGCTGACAAGGTTAATTACCTGCAAGATATCCTGTCCAAGTTAGAGCAAGACATCCTTGTCGAGAAATCCAGGGATATCAACGACCTTCACCTTCTCAGTTACCTCGCTCGGTCCGCGACAGGTACCCAAAGTCCCGTTTTTCCAGTTGATGGATATTCGGAAGCACGCTCTCGACCATGGAACGCAGATTGGAAAACGACTCTGGAAAACTATTGGTCAGGATACCTTTCCGAAAAGAAGAGTTATCAAAGAATCGGCCTTTACAGCCTGGATGAAGCTAGGGAAATTGTCTGTGTCTATCGTGGCATCGCCTCAGAATCGGGAACCCAAGATGAGTCGAGAATACGAACTTGCTTAAAGGAGGACTACCGGGATCTCAATCTGAGAACTTTCCTCCAGGAGGGGATGGACCCGGACGAGACGTTGAAAGACACAAGTCAAGTTTTCTTTTCCGGGGTGCTGCTCGATCGTGGAAAGGATGGCCAACTGGAACGACTGGGTTCGGCGGGGAAGAAGCGGTATGTACCTGTGCTCCATGCCGCAGTTATCGTCGAGTACCCCGGAGTCGATGAACTCCGGGACAAATTCGATTGGAATTATTACCCCCGAAAACTGCGAATGGAGTACCCCCGAGATCGCAAGGCTTTTGGTTTGTTAGTCATCACGATGTCTTTCCAAGAAATCCTGGATCGCCTATCCACGGTTGAGGAACGTGACACAGAAAAGAAGAGTCCACGGTCCTACGAAAGCGACCAAGCGGGGGATGGGGAGGCGGTCCCTCAATCTATCCCAGAGGGTCGAAGGATTTATGTCACAGATCAGAACGGTTTTTTCCTGGCACACCCTCTTCCAAACCTTCTGTTTGGTATGGAACCTGAGATTCGTGCCATACAAACCGAGGAGGGTATCGAAAAGGTCAGGATTCAAGATTTCTACCCTGACCTGAATGCTTATTACGATTGGGAAAAATGGAAAGACCGTACCTCCGCCCATTCCGACGAAATCATCGAGGCAACCAGTTACATCCGTCACCAGCAGAGACACAACGATGAGGGGTTTTGCGTTCGACTTCGCCTTGGCGCAGAAGGGAGTCGGAAAGCGTTTGGTATCGCGATGGTGGCGGACTATAATCACCTGAAGGCTGAAGCAAAAGAGGAGGTCGGCTGGATTCAGGTCCTGACTTTGGTGCTTGGAATCCTGGGCGCCGCGATCGCCTTCCGTTATTCGTGGTGGTTGCTTCATCCCCTTAAGGAGTTTTCCGACAGCACTCGGAAGATTGCTGCAGGCGATTATCAGGGAATCGCGCTCCCTATGGGCAGGAGCGATGAGGTCGGGGCGCTGGCCCGGGATTTCGGGCAAATGAGCCAGAACCTTCAGAAACGTGAAAAGCAGCTCAAGAACCACCAGAAAAACTTGGAGAAAATGGTCGAGGGTAAGACACGAGAACTGCGCGAAACCAATGAGCAGCTGGAGCAAGCCAATCGCGCCAAAGACGTTTTTCTAGCGAACATGAGCCATGAGCTTCGAACG
>JAJDBZ010000206.1 GCA_029261095.1 Candidatus Omnitrophota bacterium
CCTGCCCTCTGATATCCGTCGACAGCTTTTTGAATCGACTTCAAACTCATTAGTACTCAGTTTGGATGATAGCTGTGTCCACCTACCGTGGGAATTGCTTTTCGATGGTGAAGAGTTTCTTTGCTGCAGGTATGCGATAGGCCGGACGGTCCGCACGCAGCAATCCATCAACATCCAGCCCAGGCCAATTCCAGAGGAAACTTTTTCTATGCTGGTGATCTCGAATCCGAGCGGAGATCTGCCAGCCGCCCAAGAAGAAGGGAAAAGTTTAGTAAAATTCCTTCAGTCCGACATTCAACGAGTCCAGGTCTCATTGTTCAATGGACGTGTCACGCGAGACACCATATGGAACGCGTTACCCGATGCGGATGTCCTTCATTACTGCGGTCACTCCGATTTCGACCATGATACTCCAGATAAAAGCGGTTGGACCCTCTCGGATGGACGGCTGACCGCCGGAGATCTAGAGGATTTGATTAAAGAAAAAAAATCAATGCCATTATTGGTCTTCAACAACTCCTGTAATAGCGGCACAACAAAGTCTTGGGATTCTTCTGATGATGGATGGAGTTATGGTCTCGCCAATGCTTTTCTAATGGTCGGGTGTTCGTACTACATCGGAGCGATCTCGGATCTTGTCGATTCGAGTAGTCAGACCTTTCCGGTCTTCTTTTACGATCACCTTAAGGCTGGAAGGAGCGTAGGAGAATCACTACGTTTGGCTCGTATCGCACACCGCCAGGAGCATGGTTCTACCGATCTGACATGGGCCCAATTTGTTTTCTATGGCAACCCCGCGGGAACGATCTTGTCACCATTCGAGCAAAAGGAATTGGAGGAAGAACCTCACGATGCTCCTGCCGACAGTGATCCTCCATCCCCACCTCCTCCGCCCCCTGAAGATTCCCCTGCGGGTTGGAAACTGATCTCTTTAGTCGCTGCCGTACTAGTGATCGCGATGGTTTTAACTGTTTCAATGCTTCCTAGTAAAAAAATGTCCCCACAGGAGATCATGGGAATCGTGGATCACGGAATTCAATTGCGAGGGGCAGGAAAACTGCAACAAGCATTGACTTTATTCAGTCAGGCACGGGAATCTGATCCAGACAACTCGTTTATCTCATCGTTGATATCGGATTGTGAGAATAGACTCAGCGCTGCCGAAGATGAGAAACGCTGGGAAATGGTCCGCGAAAGTATTCAAAGGATCAAGCAATACGCGGACGATTCCGGAGTACCGACAGAGAAGCGTGACAGATGGACTTCACGTCCGAGCGGTATTGCTATTCTTGATTTCGATATGATGGGGGATTTTCCCAACAAATTTGCCGAGGTCGAGGAACTTCGATTTAGACTCGGACATGCAATCTTGGAAAATGATCGTTGGCTCCTGGTTCAACAAGACCAGTTGGATGATGTCCTTGATCAGTTGGAAATCGATTCATCTGGGTTAACGAAGTCCAGTTACGCTTCAGCGATTGGACAGTTTTTCGGAGCCTCAGGTCTTCTCAATGGCTCGGTTCAATACCGTGAGGGGGTTAAGACCGTGTTTGTCACTGTTACCGAAACGGAAACAAGATTGGTCGCTGCATCCACAAATCTTTCCAGCACTCAAGAAATCAGCTCTTCCGCTAAGAAACTGGCCACCAAGTTGATAGACCAACTCAATCGAAGGTTCCCGTTAAGGGGAAGAGTCTCCCCATCTCAAGATGCAGTGGTTCTGAACATCGGCTCGGATCATGGCGTCGAAATAGGACAACGGTTTGCAGTTAGGATGAAAGAACCTGAAGAACGCGCGGTCCTAAGAACTGTCGGATTTCCTGTCCTGGTGGAAATCGAGGTGGTGGAGGTGGATGAAGAAAACAGTTATTGCGTAGCCGAAGAAGACATCAGTTTTCTCGAACAAGATATGCGTGCCGAACTCATTGTTGAAGAGAAAAGCCAGATTTAGAAATAATGTATCATCGATAGTATCAGAACTGTTCCACCGTCCAAAACATGATCCACTGCGAAATCTATTTGATACTCCTCCGCCGCCAGCCCGAGTCCAAATGAGACGTGGTCCAGATCATCTTCCTCGGGAAGAGTCTCTCGTGTAAATGCCATAGGACCATCGTAATAGAGCGTGTTCGATTCTTCGCGCATGTAACCGGCACGGACAAACCACGCTCTTTCTTCCTCGAGTTTGAAAAGGTACTCCCCGCCCAAGTGAAAACGTGTGACATCGTTTCTCCTGTAGTCATCAGTCGTGACATTGTCAAATTCAGACCAGTTGATGTAATCGATATCGGCCAGAATCCTGAGATTGTCGTTGGGGTGATAAGCCACACCCGCTCCCCAAGTCTCTGGTAGTTTGGTGTCGATATCACCATCCAAGGCCTTAACCCGCTGTGAAGACTTAAAGACAGCCCCATAAGACCAACCTTTGGTGGCTCGCCACAAGACCCCAAGATTAAAACTGGGCGACCAATCGGTGAATTCTAGGGAACGGCGACCCTCGATTCCACTAAAATCGAATCGGTTCATCCTTAGCGTGGTGCCAACATGAAGACGAGGCTTGATATCTTTAGCGAGGGTCAATCCATAAGCATTATTGGTTACTTCGGTGGTCGAATGGAAATCAAAATTCCTCCCCATATCGTCGTAGTGATGAATGAAATCGATGGTGGTCAACTGAGAAAGAGCAATCGTATAATCCTGACCTGGTTTGACGTAACTGATAAAGGAGGGTGTCGTCCATTGGTTCGAATCGAATCCTCTGATGGCAGTTTCCTCATCCAGGCTGGTGATGGGAAGAAACTCCTTCCGTCTGTCATAAGTTCGGGTGACTTGCCAGGCTACTTCAGGTCTCCGCAGAATCTGAATTCCCGCAGGATTGAATTCCGCGGCTGTCGAATCATCAGCCAACCCGATAAAAGCCCCTCCCATGGACAATGGTCTCGCTCCCGCCCCCGCGAACTCCGCATCGATTTCTCCGATCTGGGCGAAACCAGCTGTGTGAACAATGAATAGGGAGCATGTAAACGCAGTGACCAAGCGAATGGTTCGATATGTCCACTCGCATGTCCTCATTTGGTAACCACGAGATCATTCTTCATCAAGAAGGGAGGCTCCTGGAGAAACTCTTTATCCCATTCGAGTATAGTAACTGGGTTTCCAGGACGGGTGATTTTTAGGAGCCCAACCTCTTTCCAATAAATACCAGTACTTCTGCCGGTTGAAAGTTTCAATTCTCCTCCGTTGTGGAATGCGACAGCGGGCATCCCTCGTTTTTCTCTTGTTTCATTTCGCGGTATATTTATCTCTGCCACCACTTCCCGTTCCGCTTCGATGACTTTCCCTTTAATTCTGGGGAATTTTACCTCTAACTTGAGTACCAAACCCATAGCCAATTCTCGAAGTGAATCTTCGTTCGTATCCGGTGCGTGAGTCTCAACTCGGGTCTGAGTAAGACCGGTGGAGGTGTTTACAACGGTGACATATAGAGACAATGTCTGACCAACCTGTTTAACGATTCCATCCAAAACCAAATCTGCGGAAACCATATCTGGTTGAAGCGAATATCGGGTATCCACCAATCCACTTGCGCGAAACTCTTGTTCTTTTAGAACTGCAAGATCCTGCCTGTCATTGACTACCCTGAAACGAAATCGAACATCGATTTCGTTAATGATCATCTCCCTAAGAGATGATAGTACCATTGGGTCGATTCTTTCATCCTCGGTTTCAAATTCAGGAACTACAACTGCCAACAATTGCTCCACCATGGATTCAATGACTGGAAGCTCGCACTGAATGTTTACCCTCTTCAATGAAGTATCCTGAGCACGATTGGTTGCTTTCACTTCAAGAGTGTTGCTGCCAACTTCAAGTGGACCCGCCAGGTAACTGAAATAGAGGTGGTTCCCGGGAGGGATATCGAGTGTTTCGCCATTG
This sequence comes from Candidatus Omnitrophota bacterium, assembly GCA_029261095.1. Lineage (GTDB taxonomy): Bacteria > Hinthialibacterota > Hinthialibacteria > OLB16 > OLB16 > JACKFH01. The sequence goes on from JAJDBZ010000206.1 coordinate 3,937, forward strand.
AGTTCGATTTTCTGAACCTCGGTCGAATCGGTCACTAACCCATCAACATACAATTCTTCGAGATAGACCTTTTGCTCGTCATGCAAGCCTAGCATTTCGATCTTCGGCCCTCTTCGCGGAGCGGATTGTACCCACCCGGGTTTCATCCCCAGTCCGGCGACACGGACGCGATCTTCTATGGCATGAGTTTTGCCGACTTTCGTTTTTGGATCGATGTCCGACACAGTGTTGTTTCCGAACTGATCGACCGAAATTATTCGAACGGGAGCATCGCCTTGGCCCATAGAAACCACTTGATCGATATCGATTTGCTTCTGGGGGGAGATCGAAAGAGATTCACCACCCACCGAGATGGATGAGACTCCATACTTGTCATAGAAAGTTCCCACTAGTCGGACTCTTCCCGTTCCCGAGGCGGTCTCCAGTTTCCTCAAGCTAAAAACGGGACCTTGTCGGTCCACCTCAACAAGAACCTCTTGGGAGGAAGTACGCCCCACCAAATCCGTGACGACGATGGGTATGCGGTTGATTTCTTTATTCAACAATACCTCGACTGAAAATTCAGTTTCACTTCTCGCCTTGGGGACGAGGACAGGTTTATTGTCGACTACCAGCGTATCCACAAAGATGTCATCGGTTGCATTCCCTTTGATGAGCACCTTGGTCCGGTTGGTGACCATCCCTTGAAGAGGTTGAGCGATAAGAATCTGAGGTGGAGACTGATCGCTACCAGATTGAAGAGCCTGTTGACGATAAGCTTCGTGGAGGAAGAATTCGGTTTCTTCCAGCTTGGCGACTTTAAGGGATCCTTGGAGCGACTGGATTGCCTCGCTGTAACGGCCACGGGAGAAGAGGATCATCCCGAGTTCCAGATGGGGAAGGTACTCCTGAAAGCGCACACCGTAGGTGCGAACTCGCAGACCACCCTCTGGGTGGTACTTGATCGCCTCCCTAAGATCCGTTTCGGCGCTGGCAAGATCCCCCGCGTTCATGCTACGGATGGCGCGATTATAATAATCCCACCAATCACCACGAAAGATCTCGCTCTCAATGGGGCTCCTCCGACGCTGTCGCTGAGGGAGTTCCCCGGGAGCCAGTTGACTAAACGAGGGGGTGCTGAAAACCAGAACCAGGAGGTACGCAATCCATTTCACCCAATCACCTCAATCGCCAGAACATAACAATCCGATCAAAGAGATTAACATCGACCGGCGAAAATTTCAGCCTCTAAATTTAGGGTCCATGCGTCCTCGGGGGTGAAAACCTGGTGATGATCTAGGCTGAATAGGGGGAAGAAACGGCATTGTAAGTTCTGACTGTTTCATTCTTTTCTTCCAACCTGTTAGGTCCCCTGTCTTCCCCTCGTACCACTCATAGATCGGGCAGAAAAACGGGTACGAGGAGGCGATTATGATCCAAACCATCATCAAACTACTCTCGCTCTTGAGTATTGTCGCTTATGTTGGAGCCAATGGTG
>JAJDBZ010000207.1 GCA_029261095.1 Candidatus Omnitrophota bacterium
TCATCAGCAGCGAAGAGCAGGGAACACCTACGGAAAACCGGAAACGATTCCTTGGGTGTTTACCGGATATGAACTCGTGAGGGACATCTACCCCGATGCCGGAGATCATGCCGGGTTTTGGGAGACCAGTCTCCTCATGGCATTAGACCCGGACCTTGTTGACCTCTCGGTTTTGCCCTCCGACGAAACGACGATACCGGGGGTTATTTCAAATCGTCCCATTCACGAATCGAATGCAGAGTTTGGAGAGGAGGCCATCGGTCACATTGTCTCCCGTGTGGTAGACCAGGTCAAAATACGGCTTGATCGTCCGGGGGAATTCCGAGAGCACGGATTAAAACTTTAGACAGCTCCTCACTGATCTGGAATCACTTCTCTCTTTGATCCCGGATTCGGGAAAGGACATCCGACTGATCGATCAAGTCATCTGGTTCAAGATCGAGACTCTTGTCGAATCCCTCGTCCGATGCCTGGGAATACCAGATCGGGGACACCTTCATCAAGTAGATCGCGATATCGCCACTCTTCACCTCGGTAGAATAGGTGGGTTCCTGATCGGTTTCGATATTTCCGGCCCCATCGACTGCGAGGATATAGAATTGGTAGACGCCATCGCCCCCTGTACTCGATGTATCGAGTAGCGCGGGACTCTGAGGAAAGGTCTCTCCATACTGTACCCACCCAGTGTCATCCTTGTTATACCAAACCTGAACACCCGAGAGCCCGGACCCCCCCGCCGGGTCCGACCCCTCCCAATCGATATTAATCGTGCTACTGACAAGTGTATCTCCGGGTTGATTGGTAATTGTGGAGCTCGGTTCCGCTGGATCGTATTCAAAAGTAAAAATGGTTCCCCAAGGCGATTCGGCTCCAAGGGAGTCCCGGACTTTCATTCGCAGGAATGATGTGTAGCCTCCTGAGTTATCCCCAGGGGGCGGGTCGAAAGAATAGGACTCGTCAGAGGTCTTGGCGACCACATGAGTGCTTTCTGGATCGGTTCCCCACGAGAGATCGTATTCAGTGATTTCCGCCCCCTCACCCGCTGTGGCTCCCGACCACATGAAGGTCGGCGCCGAGACTGTGGTCTGCCATTTCTGGTCCTCGGCCCCGTTTGTTTCTTGCACCGTGTGCGGCAGGCTTGGAATGGTCGGGTCATACTTAAACTCGAATAGGGTGACCCATTCCGGAGCCGTGTTTCCCGCGTTGTCGGCGGTTTGGACTCGAAGGTAAAGATCCTGCGCTCCTGAGAGCGGACCCGGGTCATACTCCGGCGAAGCACTTGTCGCTGTCGCCACTTCTCCATCGGCGGATTCTCCCCAGTAGATGGAATAAAAACCGATTCCAGCGCCTCCCACATCGAGTGGGATTGGCCAAATGAACATGGGATCGCTGACCGCGCTTTGCACCAGACCGTTGCGCGCCCCGCCCGCTTCCTGTGCAGCAGTCGGATTGTTGGGGGCCTGTGTGTCATAGTGGAAAGTGAATAAGGTTTCCCACATTTGAGCGTTGTCCAGTTGATCTCGAGTGGAGATTCGGAGATACCAGGTCCCATCTTGAACCGGTCCCGAAACCGAATAAGAAGGGGTCGAGGTTGTGGTCACAGCGGTTTGTCCAACCGGATCGACACCCCAGAAGACTCGATAGTCTTTGACTCCCGATCCCATTCCATCGTCTCCATCCGACCAGGTAAAAGTGGGCGATCCTTCAGAATTCTGCCAGACACCATCGAGGACACCGCTGATCTCTTGAACCTGAGTAGGATTTGTTGGCGCTTGGATATCGTATTGGAAGGTAAAGAGAGGAAGCGACCAATCTGAAAAATTCCCAGCGACATCCTTCGAGCGAATACGAAGGTGGAGAACAGGAGAAGCCGCGCCCACCATTCCGGGTGCGAACAAGGGTTCCGTGGTCGAGTTGACAGCGACTGTTGCTGTGGCAGAACTCAACCAGGAGATCTCGTAGGAATCGATCCCAGAGTCTCCTTGATCCTCGGGTTTGGTCCACTCGAATACAGGAGAAGAAACAGTTTTCTGCCAAACCTCGGATTGGACTCCCTGGCTCTCGACCACTTCACTGATCCCCTCGGGAGCAAGGCCATCGTAACGAAACACAAAGATCGTGGACCAATTGGAAATCTTTCCCGCATCGTTGTAGGTCCGAATCCGAAGGAAGTAGGTTGCCGAATCCTCGAATAACTGGGGAGCATCATATCGGTCCTCAGTCACCGTCGCAGTTACCGTGGTCCCCTGTTGATCGGTCCCCCAGTAGATATCGTATTGAGTGATCGCCGCGCCATCTCCCCCCTCCGCGTCCTGCCATCCGAAAGCGGGATCGGAGACAGAGTTCTGCCATACGCCGCTGAGTGCGCCATTCTCTTCGGTGGCCGATGAGGGGTTCCTTGGGATGGTTTTGTCGTATCTGAAAACGAATTTCTCCTCCCAGTCCGAAACATTTCCCGCGTTATCGCGTGTACGGATTCCCAAATACCGGACCTCGAGGTGGTCGACTGGTCCTGGATCGAACATCTCGGTTGCCACTGTGGCGGTTGCCGCGAACATTTGCGATTGATCCGACCACGAAAGGTCATAATTCATGACTCCCGATCCCTCATCTTCAGCGGGGTCCCATACGAATAAAGGATCACTGACATCGCTTTGCCACTGGTCGCTATCGATGGGCGGTTGGGAAAGGACTTCGGCCGGATTGGTCGGTTCGGTGATATCGTATTTTGAAATGAACAATGTGCTCCAAGGCGATGCGTTTCCGGCGCGGTCATAGGCCCGGACGCGCAGATAATCGACCGAAGGGCTCTCTTGGGCATCCGGTGTGTATAGGCGCTGAGGGCTGTTCTGAAGAACTGTGGTTCCATTCATCACCTCGCCAAAATAGACATCATAGGTGTCCGGTCCCGAACCTGCTCCGTCCTCCGCCGCGATCCAGCTGAAACTCGGAGAAGGGATATCGTTTCGCCAAGTATCCGATACTGCGCCGCCCTGTTCGGTCGCCTCCGTGGGAAGCACCGGAGCATCGCCATCGAATTGGAATGTAAAGAGGTCGGCCCAAAGAGAGACATTTCCCGCACGGTCTTTGGAACGCGCTCGGAGGTAGTAGATAACCGTTCCAGTCACAGAAGGAGGGCTGTAGCTGCTAGTGACAACGGTTTCGATGATATCGGTCCCCATCATGTCGGTTCCCCAATAAACGTCGTACCCCTGCAGTCCACTCCCATTCACATCCACCGAGTCTTCCCAATCGAAATTGGGTTTATCAACCTGAGAAGTCCACACCCCGGTTTCGCTGCTTCCTGTCTCAATGCAGTTTGCGGGGACCGATGGGGGGGTGGGGTCGAATCTGAATCTGAAGAGAGTTTTCCAAAGCGATGTATTCCCAAGGTTGTCTCTTGTCCGGACGCGGAGGAACCGGACAGCGGAAGAGGGATCGACCATCATGGAGAACTGAGTGTCCGAGGTGGTTTGAACCGGGGTTTGTCCCTGTGCATCTTCACCGAAGTAGACATCGTATTCTTTAATTCCCGAACCGAATCCATCGGTCGCTCCGGACCAAATGAAGGTGGGTTGGGAGACTGAATTCTGCCATTCGTCATTGTGCGTACCCCCTGTTTCCACCGCGTGACTTGGATTGACAGGAGCGGAATTGTCGAGCATGAATGCAAAGGCGTCGGTCCATTCTGAAGAATTACCCGCCGCGTCAAATACCCTCACACGGAAGTAGTGCGATGAAGGACTACCGACTGTGGGTGGATCGAACGATGCCGATGTCACTGTGTGTGTGGCTATTTCAGCTGTTGCCGAGGTGGACCAAACCACTTCATATCCAGCGATACCCGAACCCCCAGTATCGGCCTCACCAGACCAGAAGAAGACAGGGGCGGCGACACTGTTCTGCCACTCTCCATTCTGCGCATCTGAAGCCTCGCTGATCTCCGTCGGGGCCGAAGGAGCGATGCCATCGTAGCGGGTGATGAAGAATGTTTGCCATTCGGAAACGTTCTCCTGACGGTCTCTTGTGCGAATACGCAGGTAGTGTTCGAAAGACACGGTGATGGGCGCCGGATCGTACTCTGGTTCAGTGACTGTGGCTGTAGGGGTGGCACCGTTCGGGTTGTCTCCCCAATAAACATCATAGTTGAGGACTCCCGAACCGAATGGATCGGTTGCTCCGCTCCACGTAAAGTGGAGATCCTCGGTCACATTCTGCCACACACCGTTGGGGACTCCATTTGTTTCCACCACCTCTGCTGGATTGTTGGGGGGGGTCTCGTCCCGGGTTCTTAAATGTAGCCCGTTGGGGCCGAGACTTGTGGGTGAAACCCAGCGCGACTGTTGAATCCCCATCGGATTATCCAATGGATATCCATATCGCGCGCGCCAATGGTAAGCGACAAATTCATTGAGATTGGAGAGTGAGACTTCAAGGCCGACCTTTCCTCCGGTAACTTCGGTAAAATCGGTTCCGCTAATGAGTTGGCTTCCGTTAGGGATCGAAGAGAAGACCTGAGGGTAAACGGCGTACTCCACCTCAAATTTTATCTCGCCACGTCCGTAGGCATGGGTCCCCATGCCGGAAACACGAAACCCCTCGGAATCGGAAACCCCACCTGGACTGATGAGCGAATCGTTCATCAGGTCTTTCTGAGTCAGAAGGAGTGGCACCCCAAGGGAATCATTGCCAAAATAGACCACCGTCCGACCCTGATCCGAAACACCACCGTCATAGTAAGGCGCTCCAACAGTCAAGTCAGGAACCCCATCCGCGTTATAGTCGCCTCCTCCAGAAAGGGCGAAACCGAACCGTCCATTGGGTTCGGCGCCACTTAAGGGTGAGAATTCAAAGGGCGCCAACCCGATCGGTTCACCCGACCACATCATGACTTTCCCTTTCGGTAAACCTCCTTCAACCGCTTGGGGCATTCCAGCCGCTACATCGAGAGAACCATTTCCATCGATGTCGCCGAGTGCAGTCACCGACGCGCCCAGTCGAGCGTTTAGTTGGTCCGATTCCACTGTGTTGGAATCGTCCAGCCCTCCGATGCCACCATAGAAGAGGTGGACTGCTCCCTCGTTCTGTTGTCCATTCGAGTAACTCGGAGCACCTACTAAAAGATCGGAGAAACCATCGGTGGTCACATCTCCAACTGAAGCGAGCTCAATATCGGTTCCAAAGGTTCCTGGTCCGGCGCCCGCGATCCAGTCGGGGCTGTCGGGTAGGCCTGAGTGGTGCCCATGGAAAACCAGGACAGCAGCTCGATCTGTGAAGAGTGGGGAGTGTGTATGCGCTCCTACAGCCAAATCGGAATAACCATCGCGGTTATAGTCTCCGGATATTTCAAGGGATGATCCTAAGTGTGCAAACTCGGTGTTCCCGGTTTCACCCCAGACCGGCGCCAGATTTAAGCCCTCCTCGCCTCCGAGGTAGACAGTAATCTTTCCTTGTTCGCTCATTTCATCGGAATAGTTGCGGGATGAAATCGCCAGGTCGGAGAATCCATCACCATTGATATCCCCATTGGAGGCAACCGCGTACCCGAAGAGTGCGTTTGCCTGTTCTCCGAGGAGGCGATCGAAATCCCCGTCGAATGTCTGACCCGAGGTTCCATAGTAGACGTAGACTGCGCCTAGATTGGATTCCCCCTGTAGATACTCCGGCGCTCCGATCGCGAGATCGGCGTAACCGTCGCCATTGATATCGCCGGCTTTTGCCACACTGAATCCGAAAAGCGATTCTGCTTTCTCGCCAAAGAGGGTCAGCGATCGCGCGATCGAGAGACCATCCGATCCTCCGTAATAAATCTCCACTCGCCCGCTGTTTACACCCACTCCGGAATCGTAAGGAGCCCCAACCGCCAAGTCGGTGTACCCATCGCCGTTCAAGTCTCCGACTTCCTGAAGATCGTACCCAAACAGAGATTGCCCCTGGCCGCCCGTATCATCCCAAGTGGTCGAAGGTTTGTATCCATGTATTTCCCCGAGGAAAAGGTATGCCCCGCCTTCTTCCGTTGAGGAACCGGATTCGAGATGCGCGCCCACTAGAAGGTCCGAAATACCATCGGCGTTCACATCACCCGCCGCGGCTGTCGCGGCTCCGAATCGGGCGCCGTCTTCCAATCCCCACCAATCGACAGAGGTGGCGGACCGGATGCCGTTTGATGAACCCAGATAGAGAGAGACTCTTCCAACTGCGTTCTCCTGGACTGTATGGTCTGGCGACCCGATGAGGAGATCTGCGAATCCGTCGGCGTTGTAATCGCCCATTCCCCCAACCACGCCGAAACCGCTTTCCACTTGCTGCCCAAATTTTGACCAGACCGGCTGCTCGGATAATCCTGAAGCCGAACCATGAAAGACAAAGGCGGCGCCCACAGTCAGTGTGTCCTGGCTATATCGGCTTGCTCCGACAGCGAGATCGGAGAAACCATCTCCATTAACATCACCAAGACCGGCTAGGGTGCTTCCGAACCATGCCGAGGATTGATCGCTTTCATAGTCCCAATCGGGAGTTGCGCTCAACCCCGCAGCCGATCCGAAGAAGAGAAATGCCATTCCTTCCGATGATTCACCGTTGGTCGAATTGTAGGCCCCCACCGCTAAGTCGGCGAATCCGTCGCCGT
>JAJDBZ010000208.1 GCA_029261095.1 Candidatus Omnitrophota bacterium
CTTCCCCTCGTCATTGATGTCGAGGGCGCCGGCCTCCGTGTTGTATTCGCGTTCTATGGCGTCCACAGGTGTGGGGATGGCATTCCCTCTGCATGTTCGATCCGGAATGGAAGGGGGGTTTGTGAGTAGCGTAAAGTTTCCGTTCGAAGACACGCGGAAGCAGAATTCCGCCGAGGACATGAGAATCTCTCCCATCGCGTTGATGTCGTAGGCCTCCGAGCCAGGCCGGCCTCTCGGGGGGGGGTGGGGGCAACTAAGGTCATCATTCCATTATCATAGAGAAAAGCCGCATCGTAGACATGGGAAGCCGTTCCTCCCGTAGAACTCCCCACGATTTTACCGGAGTTGTTTATCGCCCGGACGACCTCTAATTGGGTCACTGGTGGATTCAGTCTGCCACCACAGTTTCCGACCATCCCCCACTTTGATACGGTCACCCTGCTGGTCGAGAGCCGACTGGACCACCGCGACATCGTATCGCATCTTGTCTACGTAATGTCCTTCCAGAAACTCATTGTGCCGACCCCAATCACTCATGTACCGAAGCCCGCCCGACCGGACATAATCCCAGATTAAGAAGAGAGGATACCGTGCATCCGGGGTGTACAGGTTCAAGTCGACCACAATTCGATCAGAGAGTTCATAGCGGAGTGGGATACGGTCTCCTCGTGCCGACCATCTGCCATTTAGAAGCGGTGTTGCAAGAAGCATGATGAAAGGGAGTGATAAATAGGTCGCAGTTCGGATTCTTCGTTTCATAGGATTCACCTCCGCCTCTTCCGATTACAGGTTCCGATAAAGCTGGGACCGTTTATGGTTAGAAAGGGTGTTATGTGAAATCTCAAACCTGCCAAAGAAGTAGAAAATACATTATTACTAAAAACCTGTATGGATGTATAGTATTCTATACGAAGTTCAAATGGAAGGAAAAAGTTTGCCTCTTAGGAGATTTTTTTTTAAAAGTTGTTTTCAATTCCAACCTCGAATGACCCGGATGAAACGTGCTTTTTTTTAGTCTCAGTTTCTTCCCACAGTTCCTCGTAAAACCGAAGCGAGGAGGAGAGCACTTGCTTGCTTCGTTCTCGCCGGGGTAAATTTCAATCAATCTTGATCACATAAGAGAGAAATGGTTTTGGAACGACATCGCTACTTTTGTTTTCGGTTGATTCTGACCGTGTTGATTCTTTGCTCGGCGTCTCCGGTTATCTCCGTCGCCGACCATTCCCTAGCGGTTGATTGCACAGTAGAATACCCACCCGATCTGACATTGTTTTCAGATGCCATTTCACACTGGCAGAAGAAGCACGGTAGAGATCGCAACGATCCTCGCTTAGAAAAGACTCAATACGTTGAAATCGCTAATCGTTTTCTCGAACTCCAGAACGAAGATGGAGGTTGGAGTAAAGACATCGATTGGTTGGCCCTGATACCTCGGGCGGACTTGGAACGGCTTCACGGTGGGATGCTGGGAAAGAGCACCTGTGATAATAGGAATACATATCCTCAGGTAGAGTATCTCGCAAAGGTATACTGTCTGACCCTAGGGGAAGAATACCGAAACGCATCCGAACGCGGCCTCGATTATATCCTTGGCGAACAGAATGAGAGCGGGGGTTGGTGTGGACGGGATGTGGATGCCATCACGTTTAACGACGAAATCATGTCCGGGATCATGGGGCTTCTATTAGGCATCGAAACTGGGGTCGGCCATTTCCAGTGGTTAGATGAAAAACGAAACCTCCAGGCCAAGATTGCACTGGATCGGGCCATTGAGGTGACCTTGAAATGCCAGATAGAAGTCCAGGGGAAGAAGACAGCGTGGTGCCAGCAACACGATCATGGGACCCTCGAGCCGGTCGCGGCAAGGGCCTATGAACTCCCATCGATTACCGCTAATGAGAGTGTCAGTGTGGTGGAGTTCCTTCAACGTATTCCCGACCCGACTCCTAAGGTTCTGACAGCAATTGACTCGGCCCTGAATTGGTTCCGACAATCCGCACTGAAGGGTTTGCGATTGAGAAGAGTTCCGATCCAACCAGTTCGGTTCAAGAACCATACAGCCACCTATGATGTGATGGTGGTCAAGGACCCCGTTGCTCCTCCTCTATGGGCACGCTTCTACGATGTCGAGACCGGTCAACCCATTTTCTGCAAACGCGATGGGACGCAAGTGACGGCTCTATCCGAAGTCGAATTGGAGAGACGCTCTGGATACGCTTGGTATGGATACTGGCCGGCCCCTCTACTCGACTCAAAGTTCTAGTTTCACAGTAGAACCCGACTCTCCCCTGTCCCATATGGGGAAATCCTATGCGAGAGATTGCCGTATGAGGCGAAATCATTGTGGAGCATACCCACAAACCCCATCTCTGCTAGATCCCCAATCGACTGGAATCCTTAGACTTATATCGTCCCAAGGCTCCTTTTCCCGAGCGTGGTATACATCATGCGTTCGTGCCTCATTGTCATTCGACAGAAGACTCTGCTTCAGGGGAGAACAGATTGAAGAGAATCGCCGGTCACCTTTTCTGGATTGTAATGATCTTGGGATGCTTCCTCATCCTTCGGGTGTATGCATAGAGCTTTTATGAGTGTTAACTTTCGGGGAAGTATACCGCGAATGGAGCGCAACTCCCCGCTGAAAGGACAGAGATGATGATTAAGCCTTATTGTATTTCTTCAGTCTTCACCTTGCTGATATTGATAGCGACTCCCTCGGAAGCGCAAAGGGGTTATGGTCCTCCACCACCCGGGCAACAGGGCCAGCAGGGCGGACCACAAGGTTTCGGTCCACCTCCGGGCCCAAGAGGGGGGCAGTTTCAAGGTCCTCCTAACGGACAAAGTCCTGGGAACCGGAAGGGAGGGCAGCAATATGGGCAGCATGGCGGCCGCCCTGGAGGTCCTCCTCCTCATGGAGGTCCAGGCCAAAGAGGCGGCGAGGAGGGTGGACGTGGATTCCGAGGGGGTCCCCCTCCTGGCAATGGATACTCGAGTACTCCTCACCGACCTCCCTCTAACCCTCTGATGGATGCGCTCGATACCGATCGAAATGGCTCGTTATCCCCGCGCGAAATCGAGAATGCCGCTTCCTCATTGTTGGCACTCGACAGAGATGGCGATGGCACCGTCGATTTAGATGAGATGCGCCCCCGACCCCTGAAAGAAGAGGGCGGGTTTGTAGCCCGAATACTCGGAAAAGATCGCGATGGGGATGGAATGGTTTCCGAAGAGGAACTTCCCGATCAGATGAAGTCCCTCATGAAGCGAGCCGATTTCAATAACGATGGTTTCATCGAATCCGCCGAGATCGAAAAGATGGTCGATCAAAAGAAGTCCGCCTCTAAAAGTGATACCAAACTCAAAGTGGGGAACTCGGAAAATAGGGAGTCAGAGGACAACGAGTAGGTTTAAGTTCCCGCTGAGGTATTCGTTTTACGATCGGTTTGATTGACATGACGGCCATCCAGCAAGGCCATGTTGGATCGATTGATCGCATGGAATCGTTTGTCGTGTTCGTTCTCCGCGCGGATAATATTTTGAGCGAGGTCGAGTTGGACCCGGACATACTCCGGGTGAGATTTTCGATGAAGATCGAAGGTTGGGTGACAGCGATGTGCATCAGTGTTTTTTTCATCGATGACACCCTTCGCATGAGCCCAAAAGTCTTCGTTATCACGGTCTCGGCTCATCCCATCGC
>JAJDBZ010000209.1 GCA_029261095.1 Candidatus Omnitrophota bacterium
CCCGTTGGGTCTACCTTATATGGTTAGACCCATTCGGTTTTCAAGCGTGCACGGCAAACCCCATGTAAGATTCCGGGATCAATGCTCGATGTGTTCCCTGAGAAATCGGGGCTACTTCTTCTCCTGCCCATACGAAATCAAATTTGCGAACAACCGATAGGCCCCGGGGACCAGAGCTTTCAGTTCCCTATAAAAGACCAGACTGGTGTACACATAGGTGCCCTCCCCGACTTGCGCCGCGAGGATTCCACTCTTCAGAGGCTCTTCCCCGGGGTCCTGGATCGACAAGATTTCATCATACCGAGCATCATACTCTCCAGGGAAATAGAGACCTCTCTCTTGGACCCACCTTTCCCAATCCGAGGGTCCAATCTTGTTTGGAAAGGTGACGAGGGGATGGGATTCAGCCATGATGCTTACGGGTGAATTCTCATCCGTGATTCGGTCTCTCGAGAGCAAGAGAGGCAGCGGGGCCAATGGCGGCTCCTGATCGTTCCATTCGAAGGTCTTGTGGTAAAAAACCACGAGGTTCCCTCCTTGGATGCAGTAGTTCAGGAATCGATTATTCGATTCGAGAAGATCCTGACGTTCCAAATAGGCGCGGATGTCGATGAGTATGGTGTCGAACCCTGAGAGATCCCCCGACCGGACATCGTTTTCCGAAAGCAGGCTGTATGAAACCCCGAGCATCTCGAGTGCCTGGGGAAGGGTCGTATCGTAAGAGAGTACCACTCCCACCTTCAGGGTCTCTGGAACAACCACATCCGATAGGATCAGCTTTGAAGTGGATTCATAAATTCTTCCACCCGATTCCAACTGTGCGGTCAGGTAGTATTCTCCGGGATCTGTGTCCTTGCCGATTGGCCACTTCACCGCGGTGGAAGATCGTCGTGCTCGTTCCGATTCGACAACTGTTTTCTTTTTGGTCCCATCCGGGAGTGTTACTGTGAGCGGGCTCTCAGAATCAAGGTCTTCATGTCGGCGCGTTTCCACTGTGACTGTAACCTCATCCGATTTCGAAGTTGGAATGAGGGTCTCATCCGGCGAAGTCCAAAGTTCCCAGGCCGGGGATATCTCAAGTCGACCCTCGGCTTCACTCAATCCATCGATCTCTCCCTTCTCGAGGTATGCCACTCCACGAACATTTGGTTTCCAAGGGGTGAAATCCCGGTATAACTCCTCGGTTTCCGGAAGGGTGAAACTTTCATCGGTTGCCACACGCACCCAGAAAGCGGCGCGCGCTGTTCCCAATGGTGCGATCTCTCCGATCTCAAGCGAACGGGGGACGCTCTCCCAACCCTTCGGTATTTCCAATCGGTATTGACTGACCCTAATGGGTTCGGACCCCCGATTGCTCACCCGGATTTCGACATCGATTTCCTGGCCGGGGTATGGGCTATTCTCGGAAAAGGTCAGTTCTGCATCCATTCCCCAGATTTCCGAAAAGAGTCGTTGGATCTGTTTTTCCTCTTCTCCGAGCGATTGCATACGGTCAATCACGCGAGTTTGATATCCTTCGATCTCCCTTGTTGAAAAATCGATATCACCGGTCGCCCCATCGATCCAGTTGGAAGGGTGGTCGATTTCGGCGGGCATCGCACGAATCGCTACGAGAGCCTCGGCAAGCGCCATCTCGACTTCCTTCCAATCGGGTGTGAGCGCTTGAAAAGCCTTGTCCAAAGCCATCCGTCTTTTGTCTCGATTGGAGGGATCGCTCTGAACCAGTCCTTCATGGGAAAAGGGTTTACGACCTTCTTTGGTCCACCAACAACCTTCCATCCCATCGAACAGGTCTTCGAACGGACCGAGAGGGGGGTCGCCGACAATCAGGTAGAAGTAAGTGAAGGGCGACTGGTCCCGCCGAGCATTGATCCATTGCCAGATCCCTTTGGCTCCCTGAGAACGGTGACGCAACAGCGCTTCACCAGCGATCTCCTGGTAGGAATACCCGCGAACATCATCCACCAACCCAACAGGGACTTGGACATCGTAGTCCTCCGCATCCTCACCCTCGTGATGACGCCTCCTCTGGAAGAGTCGTTCCACTTTCCAGGGTTGGAGGCCTTCCAATACATGTTCCGAAGATGCCGCCAGAGGAATGGCCTCTTCGATCAATTGCGCCATGGCCTGGTGGTTCCCATGTCCGCGTCCGATTCGGTGGTTGGTGATGACGACATGAGGCCGCTCGATACGAAGCACGCGAACAGCGCGTTCGAGGGCCTCTTCGCGATCCCAGAACTCCCAGGTCTCTTCGATCGATTTCGAAAACCCGAAATCGATCTGATTCAGAGAGTACACATGGGTTCCTAAAACATCCGCGGCTTCAAGCGTCTCTCTGGAACGGATGACCCCGAGTTTCTCATACAGTTCGGACCCAATCTCGTTCTGGCCGCCTTCTCCCCAATTCGCGAGCATGATGGAAGTTCGCACCCCGCAGCCTCGATTGTAGAAAGCAAGAGTCTCACTATCCTCATCATCGGGATGAGCAGCTACACACATCAGGCGCTTATCGGTGGCCATCTCCAGAAGTTCCTGTTGCCAGAGAATCGCACCGTGGTCTTTAACGATCTTGGGAGGATCTGCTTGGGCATGGGGCGTACCGGTCAGGAGAACCAGGGAGGTTAATGTAAAAACACCGAGAAATCTTAGAATCATAAAAAGGATATCCTCCTTGAAATTGTCGCGAACTCCGCGCAAGGGCCAACCCTTCCCTTCCATCTGCATCAAGGGAAGAATAACCCACATTCCTATGACTGACCAATCGCTCCCCTTTCTCGCCATCGGCGAACCAGATATCACCGAGAAAGAGATCGATGCGGTTGTCGCCATCCTCAGAAAGGGATGGCTGACCCGTGGCGAGGAATGCCTGCAATTCGAGAGAGAATTCGCGGCCAAGGTGAGCACCCCACACACACTGGCGGTCAGTTCCTGTACCGCGGCTCTCCACCTAGCGCTCCTGATACACAACGTTGGACCTGGAGATGAAGTCATCCTCCCCTCCCTAACCTTTGCTTCCACAGGGCATACTGTGGTCCATTGCGGGGCCAATCCGGTCTTCGCGGAGATTGATCCGGAAACTTATTGCATAGACCCCGCCCATGCCGAATCCCTCATCACTGCGAAGACAAAAGCCATAGTCGCGGTCCATTACGCCGGTCACCCCGCCGATCTCAACGCTCTCATGGGCCTTTGCAAGTCAAAAGGTATTCCGCTGATCGAAGATGCGGCGCACGCTCTCGGCGCTTCGTACGATGGGGAGATGATCGGGTGCGAAGGGAGCACCGCCTGTTTCAGTTTTTACACCAACAAGAACATCACCACCGCCGAAGGAGGGATGCTCACTGTTCCCACCGAAGACTTACTGGCTCGTGCCGAACGATTGGGGTTGCATGGGATGGACCGGGATGCCTGGAAGCGTTTCGCGGATGGCAAGAAATGGAGGTATTCCATCGAGGAGTTTGGGTTCAAGTACAACGCCAACGACCTTCTGGCCGCATTGGGACGAGCGCAGCTTTCGCGCCTCGATGAGATGCAGGCGAAACGGAAACAGGTTTGGGACTGGTACAACGAGCGTCTCAGCAGACATGGACAGTTTGTGCTTCCTCCTCACCAAGGGTCGATCGAACACGCTCGCCATCTCTATGTGCTCAGGCTCAATGAAGGTTCGGGCGCCGACCGTGATGCACTGGTCGACCGCCTCCGAGAGAATCGCATCGGCGTGACTGTGCACTACGATCCACTCCATCTTCATCCGGCCTATCGTGAAAGGTTTGGGACGAAGAATGGGATGCTGCCGGTTACCGAGGATCTCGCGCAAAAGATTTTTTCCGTACCCATCCATTCGAAGATGACTGAAGGAGAGGTGGATCGAGTCGTCGGAGTCTTGCTCCCATAAGTGTCATTTCGACCAACGGGAGAAATCTGATAGGACCAACCCACACCATCATTCTCTCCCAACCCCTGATCGATCGGAGTCTGTTTCAACAGACTCGGGTGGTCTTGGGCAGGCTTCCTAACCCCTCACAAATCTACTGGCTCCCCACTCCTTTGGTCCGGGTTTGGATTCCATAGATTCCTTTACTCGCCGTAATAAAAAGGGTCTTCATGTCCTTTCCGCCGAATGAGACATTGGCTGTCCATCTTTCCGGAACCTCGATGTGATCGATCTGTTTTCCATTCTTATCGAACACGAAGACGCCATCTCCAGTGAGGTAGACATGACCCTCATCATCGAGGGTCATCCCATCTGAACCCATTTCGCAGAAGAGTTCTTTGTAGTCGAGGGATCCGTCTTCCTGGATTTCGTATTTATAGGTCTTCTTGGCGCGGAGATCGGCGACATAGAGGATCTTTCCATCCCGTGTTCCGATGATTCCGTTGGGCGTCTCCATATCATCCGCGACACGAACGAGTGTTTGAAGGTCCGGTTTCAAGTAGTAGACGTGTTGCCCATCCTGTTCCATGGGACCCCGATCCCAATAATCTCTTTTGTACATCGGGTCAGTAAAATAGACGCCGCCGTTCGGCGCAACCCAGACAT
>JAJDBZ010000210.1 GCA_029261095.1 Candidatus Omnitrophota bacterium
TTTTCCAATGTTGAAGGTGTCGTCGTCAAAATAGAAGGATTTAAAACCCCATTTCTTGACCGTGTACTCAACTTCATCAGCCACATCAATTGGGTTCCGAGTGTTATAGAGGTTTCCCTCATACATGATCTGAGGCCACACACAAAAAATGCAGCGGAATGGACACCCGCGGCTAGCCCACATCTGGAGGCTTGGCCCAGGAATTCCGCCGGGGTGGTCGTGATATTTGAACATCGGGAGCTGGTCGCGTGAGGGCCAGGGAAGGGAATCAAGGTCTTTGATCACCTCACGCCGGCCACCGTCGTGGGTTTTGCCCTCGGCTTCATCAAAGAAGTTGAGTCCCTTGATCTCTGAGAGGTCGCCGCCTGAATCCAAGGCATTCGCCAGGTCCTGGGCAATGAAATCGTATTCGCCCCGCATCGTGAAATCCACATAGCGGTGCGTCGATAGGAAGTCTTCATCTTCTTCCAACATGTGGAGACCGCAATAGACTACTTTAGCGTTCGGGCATTTTTCTTTGATGGCCTGGGTCTGCCGGATATCCGTGTCCATGGATGGGGTGGAGACTTCGAGGATAATCAGATCTGGATCGAACTGTGTTGCCCGATCAACGTAATCTTGTTCAGAGGTCCTTTCGCCGATACCATCGATCAACAGACAATCGTGCCCGTCCTTTTCAAGCAGGGCCGCCGCATAGGCTAGGTAAAATGGGAAGGGCATGTACGGACTACATTCGGTCTCATAATGAGGCCAACGAGATCCCGCGCGGACTCCGTAATAACCCGGTCGGTACCAGGGACCGTTTCCGAGAAAAACTTTCATGAAATGCCTCCCAAATCTAGAACCTCAAATGTAGAAGAGAGGTGTCGATTCTCCTCCCACGGTTATCCTTAATCTACAACCTCCGAACAAGATTCTCAAGGTGGGATGCAAAATGAGAATCGGGCCTTCCCCTCAGGGAAAGGCCCGATGATAAAAAGATAGGTCTCAGCCCCGAGCGAATCCTAGGCTGTTCTCTTCCGCCGCGCCGCCATCGCAGCGACACCGGTTCCGATCAGTGCCATCGTTGCGGGTTCGGGAACGACAACAACCGAAGCGGTTCCTGTGTTCTCCATACCACTCGTGCTTGTGATCGTGTAACTTCCCGAAAACTCAAAAGGTGCATTGCTCAGCAACCAATCCGTTGTTTCATCGATAGAACCTTGGCGTCCAGCGATGGGATTAGCAGGATCGGGATCACCTCCACCCGGCCAGAACGCGTTGCCCACCCCGACATAGAAGAGTTCGTCGACCAGGGTAACATCGCTTTCATTGCCGGTGTAAAGAATATCGTCAATAGTTCCTTGGATACGGTCTACTCCCCAATCCACACCGATTCGCGTCGTTCCATTGAATGTTGTACCCGCCAAGGTGCCCGCAAAAGCGAGCAGATCACCTGGATCGCTACCGGCAAGAAGAAACTCAACACTGGCAAGAGTAAACTGAGCACCAAGAGAACCGTCACCAAAAGCATGGAGACCGAAGTGCATCCGGTTTCCAAGTTCCGAAGCGAAGGGTGCGCTGGGGTCCGCGACCCCGTACCAACTGGGAAAACTCGTCACCATCAGTGAGCCGGGACTCACCTCAGCACCATCGGAGAGTCCACGATATCCCGTCGGATCAGCTGTCATAGGATCACTACCCACGGAAGTTGATCCAGTTTGCAGACCGGTCATTGCATTTGCTAAGTATCCAGCCCAACTAGGCGAGCCAAAAAAGTTGGGTGCCGAGGAAGGAGTCACTTCAATGGTGATATTACCTGCTTCCGCCATTCCGGGCACAAATACGAAAGCCACTAGTACTGCAATATAGATCACTGTCTTCATGTTCAATTTCTCCTTTTTCAGGATTCAATGATGAGCCATATCCTGTGAATCACAGGGGAAAAGCCGGACTACCCACTAGACGTGAATCAAAGACCCTCCTTTTCAGTTGAACATCAGATTCAAATCCAAACCACAAAGCAGTCGAAACTCACTTCGACCCCTGGACACACGCATCCAGGATTCCAAAGAAAGCAATTCTTCGAACCTGTGTTCAATCTCAAGGAAGGAGAAACAATCTGAAGAGCCACCCATAAAGATGGGACCACAGAGCCATTGCATAAGAAACACAATAAAAGCCGAACGGCGCCCCCGGACCCGCAGTGGGTCCGGGGGCCTCTCCGGCATACCCTTTCAATCTACTAAGTTAAACCAATCTCTTTCGCCGCGCCGCCATCGCGGCGATCCCGGTTCCAATCAGAACCATGGTCGCCGGTTCGGGGATATCGGAGACCTCGGTGGTCACATTATCGATGTGAAAACCGCCTCCACTGACTGCGGGAACCGCAGTACCTGAAATCCGATAGATCAGTGTTTGAATCGGAACTCCATTGGGATGCAGTGCCGCTTGGTGGTTCGTGTAAAACTGCTCCCAGCTTGTTCCGGTATGGATCAATGTATCGTTTAGATAATAGTTCACGACGTCATTGTCCGCCCCGTCATAGAAAAGCACCTCGATTCCAATCTTGATCCAATCGGTGTAGCTCAAGGAACTCGCAATAGTTGTGGGACCCACAAAACTTCCGCCGGTTGTCACATCAAAGGTGATGATGTCGATTCCAGTTCCATTGTCCTCGAGATCGAAGAAACCATGGCGGCCGCCCATTCCGTTATCGCCACTGACAGTGATGCTTAGGCCGGTTTGTGCGGCGCCTGTCGCTGACCTGAAGTCGAACTCAGCAAAGAAACGATCAAAGGTGGCTCCCGTGGAACTCTCGCCCGCGAAAGAACCCGGACTCGAATTGACAGGGTCGTTGACAGTATCCGTAGGGATTCCGCCAGGGCGAGGAGCGAAGGGCATATCCCCAAAACTTCCTCCCGTGGACGCATTCGAGACGCGCCATACATTGTTTCCACCGACATCGACCACCTCTTCATCCCAGCTGCCTGTTGAACTCCAGCCTCCCTGACCGTTCACACTGACTCCCGTGGTGAAACTCTCGAAGTCCGTGAAGGATGCGAAGCAAGGAACGCAACTGAACAGTGTGCCAACCGCAACCAGCGCCACCCACATCATTAAATACCTCATCACTAATCTCCTTTTCAATTCAACAGCAGATTCAGACCAAAACTGCAATGCAGTCGGACTTCTTTCCGCGGTCCGGACAGACGCATCCAGAATCCCGAAGAAAGCAATTCTTCGAACCTGTGTTCAATCTCAAGGAATCAGTACAATCTGAAGTCCCATCGAGGTGGATGGGACCGCAGAGCCATTGCACAAAAAACAAAACACAAATGCCCAATGGGGCCTCCGGACCGCAGTGGATCCGGAGGCGTACCACTCGAGCTCATTCAATTTGCCAATTTAGACCAACCGCTTCCGACGCGCCGCCATCGCTGCGACACCGGTGCCGATGAGAGCCATCGTAGCTGGTTCGGGGATCTCATCGGTTTCGAAGTTATAGGTCGTGGATTCCCCAGCGGTGGTCCCGAACTCGATGTTGTCCGCATATGCGTGGTATCCCGATCCCACACTCGATCCGACACCGACACTGATTGCAACCACCGTCGCGGAACTCGAATACCACCCATTTCCAGAATCGCCCCAGTCCGAAATTGATTGGTTGACTTGTGCGCCACCTCCATCCACTGTGACAAAGCCCTCCCAGCGCCAGACTGTTTCGCTGAAGACATCGGTTGTGTTCCAGATACCTTTGGTCAAACTCCCGTAAACGCCATTGTAGGCGCCTTCCCAGATCAACTCAGTCAGCGATCCGCCGTCGAGAATGTGGAGTCGGAGTGCGGGTGTATAGTCAGGATGGAGGCTAGATGTGCTGAGGGTATCCACACCCCATTCATACCCGAATGCGTCGACCGAACTCAGGAGTACCGGCGCGCCCAGGACGACACCAAATCGGGTTCGGTCCCCATGGAGTTCAATCGAGCCGTTTCCACTCCGCGGATGAAGCGATGTAATCGCACTCGATCCCCCACCACTGTTTCCACTCGAAGCCCAGCCCATTGGGTCAAGGTCGGTCACCACAACAGTTGTCGCCGTCGCGATGCCACTGAGGCCAATCAAAGAACAGATAGAACACAACAACAGGAACTTCTTCATAATACCCTCCAAAAAAATGTAGATTACAAAAAGGGAGGACCGATGATTCGGGCCTCCCTTAATATCGCTATCGATGATTCTTCAGACGATTCTCTTCCTCCGCGCCGCCATCGCTGCGACACCTGCGCCAACCAGAGCCATCGTGGCTGGTTCGGGGACGACCTCGACATTGATGGCCGACACAACCGGATCACTTAGAGTCCCCCCGGTTGCGATTAAAGCGAAGCTGTATTCACCAAGGGCGTTCGGATCGAACGGCCCTGACGGAGGTGTGATGAACGGTAGGGGCCCTGAGAGAAAACCGAATAAAAGGTTCTCAGACCCTTCCACTAGGGAAGTTGCAGCCAGACTTCCACCAAGCGTTACGATGGCTGAGTTGAAATCCAAAATTCCGTGATCGGCCGTGTCTGTGTCGACTCCCGGGTCGAAATCGTAAAGAAGTTCTACCACATAGTCCGCGAAGGAGCCTGGCCCATCTATTTTTATGAAATAGCTGAAGTTCCAGAGCGCACCCTCGATGGTACTTTCGCCCGCTCCGCCGAAGTTGGCGCCACGTTCCGCGAAGAACGTACCCGCTCCGTTATTCGTGAGAACAGGGTTGGAAAACCGTCCGTGGGCGGAGAGTCCCAACGTGATCGTGTTTGCTCCATCCACGATTGTCGTGATCGCGACTGAATGCTTAGGGATTCCCGATCCTCCAAATGTCGCTTCCGCGAGCTCGCCAAAAGTACCGAAACTCGGATCGATGGGTGTCGCATATGTTGTTTCGGTTGACAAGAACAATACCGGAACAATCACTACCAAACCCACCCACTTCATTGAATGCTTCATCACAAATCTCCTTTTCGATTCAACAACAGATTCAAATCGAAACTGCAAAGCAGTTTGATTTCTTTCCAAGACCTGGGCGCACGCGTCCAGGATTCCAAAGAAAGCAATTCTTCGAACCTGTGTTTAATCTCAAGGAGAAACTACATTCTGAAGGACCATCCGATCGGATGGAACCACAGAGCCATAACCTACAAAACAAAGACACAAGAAAACAAAAGCCAACTTCAACCCATCTGAATCTCGACATGAGAGATTCAGTTAAAATACAAGATTCACTCCAGCAATTGCCGCCAGCGATCCAAAACGTCTATGCAACTTCAACGAATAATTCTGCCAGATGAGCAGATCAGAAAGAAGAAAGGACGATGGAACAACTCCCATGTCACTTTAACAATTTCAGGAATAACTATAGCCCGATTCGTTTGATCTGTCAATCCGATTTTTCGTTCTTTTCGTCTTGTGAGCCATCCTCGCCAACCGATGCAGGCCTCCCCTTTCGGGGAGGCCTGCCCTCGAACCCACTAAAGGCACTCTCATTTCAATCAAAAAGGGTCGACCCTCACAATTGAGGATCGATCCTGCCCTCCCGACTCCCGGCCCTGGTCGAGGTTGGGGTGACGAGGGGGCAAAAATTCTTCAATCGCTTGAGAGGAAATCCCAAACGAACTCA
>JAJDBZ010000022.1 GCA_029261095.1 Candidatus Omnitrophota bacterium
CTGTCCGGAGCCATTTTGTTTTGATTTCTTTGAAAACTCCCTTGAAGGGATTGTTCATGACCCGCAAAAAAAAACCCATCGTTGTTTGGCTCCGCCGCGACCTTCGCCTCCGTGACAATCCAGCTTTCTACCGTGCTTGCAAATCCGACCACCCGGTCCTCCCTCTCTTTATTTGGGCGCCCGACGAGGAGGCCCCCTGGGAACCCGGGGGGGCATCGAAATGGTGGCTTCATCATTCGCTGGCCACACTGAAAAGGGATCTAGAGGCGGACGATCTTCAATTGTGTCTTGCCAAAGGGCCTTCCCTCGAAACACTCAAGAAGATCCTAAAAGAAACCGAGGCGACTGCAGTTTATTGGAACCGCCTTTATGATCCGGCCAATGTCGAGCGCGACACAGAAGTGAAGAAGAAACTGAAGGAAGAGGGTGTCGAAGTGAAATCCTTCAATGGATCACTCCTTTATGAACCCTGGGACATCGAAAACAAACAAGGGAAACCGTATCAAGTTTTTACTCCCTATTGGAAATCGGTACGAATGGACCTCGATCCCGCCGCACCTCTGCCAAAACCGAGGAAAGGGATGGCCGAGATGTACAAATACGAATCTTTGGATCTCGAAGAACTAAACCTCTTACCAAAGATCGAATGGGCCGATGGAATCGACAAGGCCTGGGAACCAGGAGAAGAGGGAGGGAGAAAGGAACTCAACAGGTTCCAAGATTCGCGACTGGAGGATTATCCCGACGGGCGGGATTACCCGGCCAAGACCGCCACTTCCAGGATGTCGCCCTATCTCCATTTCGGCGAGATCAGTCCACGCACCATCTGGTACAAGCTCCTGGAGGATGCTCCAGGAGGGGCTCTCAAGAAGAAGGGGAATGCCACGGGGGAGTATCTCCGTGAACTCGCATGGCGGGAATTCTCTCATCACCTCCTTTACCACTTTCCCCATACTCAGAATGAAAACCTCCGAGAGAAGTTCAACGATTTCCCTTGGAGAGAAGACGCCGGCCAACTCAAGAGATGGCAGAAGGGTGAGACCGGGTACCCCATTGTCGATGCCGGGATGCGTGAGCTCTGGGCCACGGGGTGGATGCACAACCGTGTTCGGATGATCGTCGCCTCTTTTCTGGTGAAGGACCTTCGGATTCATTGGTTGGAAGGGGCAAAGTGGTTCTGGGACACTCTGGTGGACGCGGACCTTGCGAATAACACAATGGGTTGGCAGTGGACTGCGGGGTGTGGAGCCGATGCGGCTCCCTATTTCCGTGTTTTCAATCCCATTTCCCAGGGCGAGAAGTTCGATCCCAAAGGCAAGTACATCAGGAAGTGGATTCCGGAGATCGAAGGCCTTCCAGACAAACACCTCCATGCCCCCTGGAAGGCGGAAGCCGAAACCCTGGAGGAAGCCGGAATAGAACTCGGCAAGGATTACCCGGAACCAATGGTGGACCACTCGGAAGAGCGAGAAAAAGCACTCGAAGCCTTTAAATCTTTGAAAAAAGACTGGTTTCCTTCCTGACAGTCCTTATGCTGTGAACGGAAATCCTCACGAGGCGTCCCATGTGCGAAGAGGGCATACTGACTCAGTGATTGAGGATACATGTGCGGGATCTTGACATCGACATCAAAGAGGACTAATTTAGTCTTATAAGCAGATTGGGCCTTTTAAGGGGCCTAATTTTAAGTTTTCGTTATTCCCCAAGGTTTGAGTCACCACCCAAATTTTTAATTCAAACTGGGGAAAAAAGGGACGAAATAGGACCAAATTGGTCTTGCAAGGAATTGACCGATGATTCGGATCACCAAAATTGCCGATTATGGAATTCTTCTCATGGCGGAAATGGCCGGAGAGGGATTTAATAGGGTTCACAACGCCCGATGTTTATCGGATTCAACCCATATTCCGCAGCCGATGGTGAGTAAGATTCTGAAGCTTCTCGCGAGGGAGGGGTTGCTTCTTTCCCACCGAGGTCAAAAGGGCGGTTACAGCCTCGCTCGTTCGGCGGATCGAATCACTGTGGCGGAGATCATCACCGCCTTAGAGGGGCCGATCGCCCTCATTGAGTGTGCCGACCATGAGAACGGACACCTCTGCGATCTTGAAGCAAATTGTTCGGTAAGCAGTCCCTGGCGGAAGATTAACGATGCGGTTTGTGACGCTCTATCGGCGATTACGTTGGAAGAAATGATTCAGCCTTGCTGCACAGCAGCTTCAACCGAGGAGAGGGAAACAGTCCTTCTCACTCCGAGGGTTTTGGCTTAAGTCGTAACAGCGGTTTTTATGAAGGAGATTTTCTAATGACTTCAGATACTCTCATGCTCGAAGAACTTGCTCAAAGCGAGTACAAGTATGGTTTTTCCACTGACATTGAAGCGGATACCGTCCCTCCGGGTCTAAATGAGGAGGTAGTCCGTTTGATATCCGCCAAGAAGGAAGAACCGGAATGGATGCTCGAGTGGCGATTGAAGGCATACCGTCACTGGCTCACCATGGAAGAACCCCAATGGCAGAATGTCCATTACCCTCCGATTGATTACCAAGCAGCCTCGTATTATTCGGCCCCGAAACAAGCTGGAGAGGGTCCCAAGAGTCTGGATGAAGTGGATCCCAAACTGCTGGAAACCTATGAGAAACTCGGGATTCCTCTGAAGGAACGTGAAATTCTGGCGGGTGTGGTTGCGGTCGATGCTGTCTTTGACAGTGTCTCGGTGGGCACCACTTTCAAGGAAACGCTTGCCGAGAAGGGAATCATCTTTTGCTCTTTCTCCGAGGCGGTGAAGGATCACCCGGACTTGGTAAAGAAATACATGGGCTCTGTGGTGCCTTACACGGACAACTTTTTCGCCACCCTCAATTCGGCGGTCTTCAGCGATGGTTCTTTTTGCTACATCCCAAAGGGTGTCAAATGCCCCATGGAACTGTCCACTTATTTCCGCATCAACGAAGCGAGCACCGGGCAATTCGAACGAACACTGTTGGTCGCGGATGAGGGAGCCTCGGTCAGTTATCTCGAAGGGTGCACAGCGCCGATGAGAGACACGAACCAGCTCCACGCCGCCGTGGTTGAAATCGTCGCGCTGGACGACGCCCAAGTGAAATACTCGACTGTCCAGAACTGGTATCCCGGCGATGAGAATGGTAAAGGCGGAATCTACAACTTTGTCACCAAACGGGGTAAGTGTGCCGGCAAGAACTCGAAAATATCCTGGACTCAGGTCGAAACTGGCTCAGCCATCACTTGGAAATACCCGAGCTGCATCCTGATGGGCGACAACTCGGTGGGCGAGTTCTACTCGGTAGCGATGACCAACAATATGCAACAAGCCGACACGGGTACGAAGATGATTCATCTCGGGAAGAACACTCGCAGTACCATCATCTCGAAAGGGATTTCCGCTGGTAAGAGTCAAAATACTTACCGCGGTCTCGTCAAGATCGGGAAGAAAGCGACCGGTTCACGGAACTATTCCCAATGCGATTCGATGCTCATTGGAGACAAGTGTGGTGCTCACACTTTCCCGTACCTGGAGATCAACAACAAGACTTCGCAAGTCGAGCATGAAGCCTCGACCTCGAAGATTGGAGAAGACCAGATTTTCTACTGCAACCAACGTGGAATCGAGACCGAGGACGCGGTTTCGATGATCGTCAATGGATTTTGTAAGGAAGTCTTCCGTGAACTCCCCATGGAGTTCGCGGTCGAAGCCCAGAAACTTCTCGATGTCAGCCTCGAAGGCAGCGTCGTATATATTAAACGACTCTCTCTCAGGGAGAACCGAATAAAAGGAAAGAACGATTATGGCAATTATTGAAATCAAAAACCTACACGCCCAAATTGAGGGGAATGAGATCCTGAAAGGAATCAATCTCACTGTAAACGCGGGCGAGACTCACGCGATCATGGGGCCGAATGGCTCTGGAAAGAGCACCCTCGCCTCGGTCCTGGCGGGTCGCGAGGAGTACGAAATCACTGAAGGAGAGGTCCTTTATCATGGAAAGGACCTTCTCGACATGGACCCCAATGAGCGTGCCTGCGAAGGGATCTTTCTCGCCTTCCAATATCCCGTTGAAATTCCGGGTGTCAACAACTCGTATTTTCTGAAGACCGCAGTCAATGCGATAAGGAAACATCGGGGCGAGGAAGAGATCGATCCAGGCGATTTCCTGACTCTTCTCCGCGAAAAAATGAAACTTGTCCACATGGATGATAAGTTCCTCAGCCGATCGATCAACGAGGGGTTTTCCGGTGGCGAGAAGAAGCGCAATGAAATTTTTCAAATGATGGTCCTCGATCCGACGTTTGCCGTGTTGGATGAAACCGACTCGGGACTCGATATCGATGCCCTTAAAATTGTCGCCGATGGGGTCAACGAATTTCGGAAAGACCCAAAGAAAGCCGCCATCGTCGTGACTCACTACCAACGATTGCTCAACTACATCGTTCCCGACTTCGTCCACGTTTTGGTCGACGGAAAAATCGTCCAATCGGGTGGAAAAGAATTGGCTTTTGAACTTGAAGATAAAGGATACGGCTGGATTGAAATCGAACCCGCTCCAGCCCACGCATAAGAAGGATTAGAAATGAATCAGCAGATAGAACCAGTAACCGGGAGAGACCTATTTCGGCAGCATTTCGAAGAGGTCGAAGACCGGTTCTCATCAAACGGGCAGTCTTGGTTTATGAATACCCGCAAGGCTGCTTTTGCCCGTTTTACAGAACTCGGTATCCCGACACGCAAGGATGAGGCCTGGAAACACACCAGTCTTAACCCCTTCAATGAAGTTGAGTTTCGCCCCTCTGATGTTTCGGACGTCGACTCAAAAGCACTCTTGGAAGGGATCGTTTTTCACAACTGGAAAGCGCATAGGGTTGTGTTTCAAGATGGACAATACTCTGAGGGAAACTCGGCAATCAACAACCTCCCCAAGGGTTTAACGATTGTCAGTTTGAAAGAGGCATTCTCCACACACCGTGAGGTGATCGAAGAACACTTGGCTTCTTATGCTGGGGAAGATGAGAACGAAGCCTTTGTCGCCCTCAATACCGCCCTTCATGAAGATGGACTGTTGGTCATGGTGGAGAAGGGAGTAGTGGTCGAAGACCCCATACACCTCATATACCTGACCACCTCTCATGCTCATCCGAGCTCAACCCACCCTCGAACTCTGGTCATCGCGGAAGAGGGATCTCAGCTGACTCTCATTGAACGTTATGCGGGAGAAGAGGGGAGTGTTTACTTCACGAACGCCGTCTCGGAGATTGTGTTAGGAGAGAACGCCCATTTCGATCACTACCGCCTCCAAGATGAGAGTCCCCAATCCTTCCACATCGGGACTGTTCAGATCGAACAAGGACGAAACAGTCGATACCGCACACATGCCATCTCTATAGGGTCGAGAATCGGACGAAATGGAATCGCCGCGCACCTCGATGGGGAAGGAATCGAGTGTGTGATGAATGGACTGTTCCTCACTCAAGACGATCAACATATCGACAATCATACGCGAGTCATTCACGCGCAACCCCATTGCTACAGCCATGAGGTCTTCAAAGGGATTCTGGACGACCATTCCAGTGGAGCGTTTACAGGACGAATTATCGTAAAAGAGGGGGCTCAAAAAACCGACGCGATCCAATCGAGTAAGAATCTCCTGCTTTCGGACGATGCAACCATCTCGCCCGACCCCCAGTTGGAGATTTTTGCCGATGATGTCAAATGTACGCATGGAGCGACCATCGGCCAACTCGATACCGACGCCATTTTTTACCTGCGTGCTCGCGGGATCGATGAACAATCCGCCCGGGGGCTGCTCACTTTTGCCTTCGCGAACGAAATTATCGAGCAAATCAAGATTGAACCGTTACGTGATTATCTCGAGGCGATTATCGCTCGTAGATACCGGAAAGGCGCTCTTTAAGGAGTTCCGATATGAACCAAATAACCACACTTCTTGAACCGGATACTCAGCAGGACCAGTTACTTCCCTTGGATACCGAGAAAATCCGTCAGGATTTCCCGATCCTCCAACGCCGAGTGCGGGGAAAGCAGCTCGTCTACTTGGATAATGCGGCGTCAACTCAGAAATGTGTCCAGACAATCGCCGCGATTCGGAAGGCTTATGAGCAGGAGTACGCCAACGTCCACCGTGGGGTTCACACCCTGAGCCAAATCGCGACCGAAGCGTTTGAGGGCGCACGAAAGAAGGCCCAGTATTTTCTGAACGCGGCATCCGAAAAGGAAATCATTTTTGTGCGCGGCGCAACTGAAGGGATAAACCTCGTCGCATCAAGTTTCGTGCGTCCTCGAGTCTCTGAAGGCGATGAAATCCTCATTACCCACATGGAGCACCACTCGAACATTGTCCCATGGCAAATGCTCTGCCAGGAGAAGGGGACGAAGTTGGTGGTAGTCCCAATCAATGATGAGGGAGAAATGATTGCCGAAGATTTTGACCGCCTCCTTGGACCAAACACAAAATTTGTTTCGGTGGGGCACATCTCAAACGCCTTGGGTTCGATCAACCCGGTTAAGGACATCATTCGAAAATGCCATTCACTCGGTGTTCCCGTGATGGTGGATGGGGCGCAGGCCGCTCCGCATCTGG
Source organism: Candidatus Omnitrophota bacterium (assembly GCA_029261095.1). Classification (GTDB taxonomy): domain Bacteria; phylum Hinthialibacterota; class Hinthialibacteria; order OLB16; family OLB16; genus JACKFH01. The sequence goes on from JAJDBZ010000022.1 coordinate 6,612, forward strand.
CTGTGGATGTTCAGGACCTCGATAGCGATTTCTACACGTTTTCGGGACATAAGGTTTATGGACCGACAGGGATCGGAATCCTTCACGGGAAGGCTGAGCACCTAGAATCCATGCCTCCCTATCAGGGCGGTGGCGACATGATTTCCTCTGTCTCTTTCTCGGGGACGACTTATAACGAAATCCCTTACAAATTCGAGGCGGGGACCCCGAATATCGCCGGCACCATTGGGTTGGGAGCATCACTCGATTATATTTCGGAGATTGGACTTGACCGAATCGCGGCCCACGAGAAAGAAGTATTGGATTATGGGACTGAGGCGCTTTCTCAGATTCCAGGACTTCAATTCATCGGGACGGCGCGAGAAAAAGCGGGAGTTCTCTCTTTCATTATCAAGGATATCCATCCCAACGACATTGGAACGATTCTGGACCAAGAAGGGATTGCGATCCGGACAGGCCAGCACTGCGCGGAACCGGTTATGGATCGTTTTGGTGTCCATTCAACCGCACGCGCGTCGCTGGGTCTTTATAACACGAAGGAGGAGATCGATGCTCTGGTTCGAGGCCTTGAAACTGTGCTGAGAATCTTTGCGTGAATAACCGACCATGAGCGAAAACCAACCCGACCCGATCGGTGAGAGTCCCGGTGCTCCCATTGAAGACGAAATCGCTAACGCCCTACGGACCGTGTTTGACCCCGAGATCCCGGTCAACATCTTCGATCTTGGTCTGATCTATAAGGCCGATAAGAATGAAAACGGTCGTGTGCATGTTGAAATGACTTTGACCTCTCCGAATTGTCCGGAGGCGGCACAACTCCCAATAAATGTGGAAAATGCTGTGCTAACAGTTCCCGGAGTTTCCGATGTGCACGTCGAGTTGGTTTGGGAGCCTCAGTGGACACCTGAGAAGATGACAGAAGCCGCCAAACTCCAGCTCAACATGATGTGAGCATCCCTACAAAGATTCAGCGGCAGTTGGAGTCAGCCAGTTTTCGAGTGTTGAGAAGAGATTTTCAGGTTGAATGGGCTTTGAAACATAGTCATCCATCCCCGCATCTATACACTTCTCTCGATCCCCGGCCATCGCATTCGCTGTCATAGCTATAATCGGAATGCGTGTCGAATGTCCCTCGCGGCTCTCGTATTCTCGAATTCCCTGCGTCGCCGAATACCCGTCCATCTCGGGCATCTGACAATCCATCAGGATGGCCTCGTAGTCCCCTCGGATAAAAGCCTGAATCGCCTCCTGGCCATTCGCCGCGATGTCGCACACATAGCCTCTCTTCTCCAACAGTTTGGTCGCGACTTTTTGGTTGACGATGTTGTCCTCTGCAAGGAGGAGACGCCTCTTGCTGCCTACATCGGATACTTCAGAGGTCTCATGGAACCCACTTTCAACTGCCGCCACAGGATGGTTTTCGAGGTCTCCTTCATCGGTCACCGATTTGAGAATCGAGATGAGGTCCGACTGATGGATCGGCTTGGTGAGTGACCGTGCGAAACCTGGATTTGTCTTCTTTCCTTTCTTGGACCATGCCACCATTTCGATGAGAGGCAACTTTTCGCAGTTGGGGATGCGATGGATTCGTTCGGCCAACTTGGATGATGAATCGTCGGGAACCATAGAATTGATTAGGACTATACGCGGAAATTCTTCACTCATTCCCGGTCTCTTCAAGGTTTCTATGCAATCCTTGGCTGTCCCTACCGCCGCACACAGAAATCCATTGACCAGAATCTGCTCCTGCAGGAATCCTCTGTGAGTCGGGTTGGGTTCGACAATCAGCACTCCGATTCCGTGGTCGGGTGTCTCCTGTTCGATCGACCGGCTCTCAATGTTCTGTTTCTCGAACCGCGCGGTTACCCAAAAAGTGCTTCCCTTTCCTTCGATGCTCTCCACTCCAACAGTCCCGGACATCAGTTCGGAAAGCTTCTTGCAGATCGCCAACCCTAATCCGGTTCCACCATACTTCCGGGTGGTGGAAGCGTCTGCCTGGGTGAACGGGTTGAACAAATTGTTCAACCGATCTTCTGGAATCCCGACTCCACTGTCTTCAACCGAGAACCGAAGCAACACTTCTGTTTCGTCCTCTTCCAATTTCTCTACCCGGACATTCACTCCCCCGGTCTCGGTGAATTTCAGTGCGTTGTTCAAATAGTTCAAGATGATCTGGCGCAGTCGCCCCGGATCTCCGCGCACTTCGCTCGGAACATCCGTGTGAACGAGTAAGCCGATATCCAACCCCTTCTCGTGTGCCTTAGGAGCTAAGAGATCCAATGTCTCTTCCAAAGCCGTTTGAAGATTGAAGTCAATGGTTTCGAAAAGAAGTTTGCCCGCCTCGATTTTTGAGAAATCGAGGATGTCGTTGATGATGGTTAGCAGCCCCTCGGAACAGGATTTGATCGACTGTGAGAATTCGCGTTGTTCGCCATCCAGTTTTGTATCCATTAGAAGGCTGTTCATGCCAAGAATTCCATTGAGGGGAGTACGAATTTCATGGCTCATTGTTGCAAGGAACTCACTCTTCGCACGCTCGGCTCCCTCTGCTTTCACTAGGGCATCTTCGAGTTCCTCATTCTGTTCTTCGATCTGCCCCGCGTATTTCATCAAGCGTTCTTGCGCTTCTTTTCGATCCGTGAAATCGAAAACGGCTCCATCGAGATAACTGACCTCCCCCGAATCGTCGTAGATCACCTGTCCTTGCTCATAAACCCATCGAGTGCCTCCGTCTTTGTTGACAATGCGATACTCGATCTGGAATGTGCTCTTGTTATCGACCGCGCGCTCGATAACAGACCATACAAGTTGTCTGTCCTTCGGGTGAATGATGCTCTCATAGGTGCGAACCTTATTGTTGACAAAATCCGAATAGGGGTAACCCGAGATTTTCTCGATGTAATCGCTAATGAATTCCATGCTCCAGTCTTTGTCGAAAGAGCACCGATATACCGCACCAGGGATGTTTTCGACCAGAGTTCTGAACCGCTTACCGATTTCTTGAAGGTGGTTTCGTGCCTCAATCTCACTACTAATATCGCGGACAATTCCGGTAAATCTGAACCCTTCCGAAGCCTCAAACCTCCCAATACTCAGGAAAATGGGGATTTCGACACCATCTTTTCGAAGCCCCACCACCTCTCGGGCAATTCCGACCGCCTCCGAATCGGGGTTGTTTCTGAGTGTTTGCATGAGGTCTTCTTGATCCACCCGATAGTGTTCAGGAATCAATATCGCGAACTGTTGGCCGAGGAGTTCTTCCCGCTCATATCCAAACATCCTCAGTGCGGCCGGGTTGATGTTCTTGATGGTTCCCCCCTCACTTATTGAAAGGATCCCATCGGGAGCGGTGTCCAGAATCGCCTCGGTCTGTGCGTTGGCTTCGGCAAGGCTGGCCAGAGATTTCAGCAAGTGATCTGAAATTTCTCCAATCTCATCTTTGGAATAGATTGCGAGTGGGTTTGAATTCGACTTTTCCGGATATGAGGAAATGGATTTTCGAAGTCTCTCGGTAGGAATAATGACTAGATTGTCGAGGAGATAGTAAGCAAAGAATAAGAGACAGAACAATGCCAGGGTCATACCCGAAACGATGGCGAGAAGTTCTCTTCTGGTTTCAATGTTACTCGCCGTGAGGTCCATTCGGGTCAAGATAGAACCTGGTACTATTTGCTCTCCGGATTCACCCCGGTTAGCTAATTGAAAATGGGCAATGTGGTCTACTTTTTGTTTACCAGTTCTGAATCGGGTCAGCCCATTCCTGTTCTCTTCTCGAAACCCGAGTTCTTTCCGGACCTGGGGATCCGGGATCTCCGAAACTGTCTTTCCAATCCACGCGCTGCGATTGCATGCAATGACTTGTAATGGTACACCGGCCACGACCACGATGAGCTCGACATCGTTCTCGGCGCCCAGAGAATGGACAAATCTGAGTATCTTCGAATTGTCGAGAGAAACTTCGGCAGCGTATTGGATTGTATTGGTTAACGCTTCGGCTCGGTGTTCGATCTCCTCATTGTACTTGTTGGCGAAGTGGCTATACATGAGCCAGATCGACGATCCGATCACCAGGACACCGATGGAAACGAGCGGAACCAGTATCTTGGACCGAATCGATTTCCACTCTTTATATTTGAAGAGTTTCTGCATCATTGCCCGGTCACCGCGAAGATCGGGCGAGAATCCACCAAGCCCTCTATTTCAATGGGTTCCCTAATTTGCTTGGTTTCCAGCAATACTTCATGAACGAGGCTGAGAACTCCCAGGAGCTTGCCTTCATCTTCGATCAACTCCCGTTGATCGGCAGAGGTCATCAGTTTGACACCCTCAAGCGCCGATTTGAATTCTTCGGGGGTGATTCCCTCCCGTTCGGCCATGATTTGGAAAGCCTTTTTGGGGTGTTTCTTTGCGTACTCGAGGCTCTTGTCCCAAGCGCGAATAAGACCCACCACCTCATCGAAGCGTTCCTCGATGATTTCTCGATTCATGCAAACGACATCGAGGATTTCTCCTGGGATACTCGCTGATGTAAAGAGCTCCTTCGCGTCATGGTCCTTCTCAAGCACCGTGGAATGCGGCGGGTAAGTGACTACCGCATCCAACTTCCCCTCAACATACGCCTGTGCCATCGAATCTTGTCCGTATTGGACGATCTCAACATCGGAAAGGGACATACCGGACAACGTGAGCGCACGAGCGAGGAGAAAAATATTGAGCGAACCAACTTCAGCTCCGACCTTTCGCCCTCGAAGGTCTGGGACATCGGAAATCTCCTCCCGCCCAAGAATGACATCCGGACCATCGGAGTAGTCCGCCACCATGACAACCTTTGGATCGTTCGCCTGATTGGTCCTTGCGACTAACAACTCGATTAATGTGCAGCACATTCCATCGGCCTGTCCACGGTCGAACGCGAGACGGCAATCCCCTAGCGACGAGAACTCCAATAGGCGGATATTCGCATCCTCTTCTTCAAACAATCCCACCTCTTGGGCCAGATAAAGAAACTCATATCCAGGCCATGTATTGATCGCAATCCGGATCGGTTCGATGGGAGCTTTCTGACATCCAACTGATATGAGTGTCAGCACTGATGCCGAGAGAAGACCCATAGCGAGACAAACCCCGTGTTGCAGCGTCATCCGCCGGGGGACGCGATTATTCATTTGCATATCCATATTTCATGATTTTTCATAGTTTAACTTATTTTAGTTTATGCACGGCTTATCGAATAATCAAGGTTGAAGGCCTGAGTCTATTGCAAACTGGAAAATTTCGGTGGAATGAATCCTGGCTAGTCCTTAGAATGGCCATCGAGGAGATTCATGGAGTCGAAGAAGCTTGAAGACAACAGAGCCGGGTCGAGAGGCTCGGGGAGGCAGAGAATAGCGGTTGTAGGCGCTGGCGTCGCTGGGCTAACAACTGCCTACCTTTTTGATCAGGGGCAGCATGAAGTCACGCTTTACGAGAAAAATGACTATCTTGGTGGGCACACCAACACGCAAGTCATCCCCTTTGGTCCGGACCGGGGCACAGCCATCGACACCGGGTTTATCGTCCTCAACGACCAGACTTATCCCTGCCTACACCGCCTCCTGAATCGACTGGACATTCCTGTCGAAGAAACCGAGATGTCCTTTTCCTATTGGAATCCAAATAGGAACTTCGGTTTCGCGGGCACCTCGCTTAACGGCCTCTTCGCACAGAGGAAGAACCTGTTGAAACCATCCTTTTATCGCTTGCTTTTCGAGATTCGGAGATTCGCCTCAGAGAGCCTGGAGGCTCTTGAAAGTGGCACCCTCTCCGGGATGACACTGAGGAATTATCTTGAGCCTAATGGATTTTCTCTCTCCCTCCAGGAAGACTTTCTTCTTCCAATGGGGGCCGCAATATGGTCGACCTCTACTGAAAACATACTCGACTATCCCGCTGAAGCCTTGGTTAGTTTCTTCCGAAATCATGGACTCCTATCCCTGAAGAACCGCCCCCAATGGCAAACCCTGCCCGGAAGAGGGAAGGCGTATGTAGAAAATTTCAAATCGGGTTTTCGGGGAAGGATTCATACGAACTCGAAGATCGAGGCCATTCTCGAGAGAGAGAATCGAGCAGTTCTGCGATTGAAGGACGGTAGTGAGGCAGAGTTCGACTATGTGGTTATGGCATGTCACGCTGACCAGGCCCTGAACCTTCTGGGGGATCCCACAGATCTTCAACAAGAACTCCTGAGCCCTTGGGAGTATCAGGAGAACCTGGCCTATCTCCACTGGGATGAGTCGGCAATGCCGCCGAACAGGCGAAATTGGGCCGCCTGGAACTTCATCGCCCCGAAAGAGAAATTAGGAGAGGGTTCGGTCTTTGTGACCTATTACATGAACCGACTCCAGAACCTGACCACCGAACGAGACTACTTTGTCACTCTAAACCCAAGAACCGATCTCGACCCGACGAAGATAATTTATCACACCCGTTATTCTCACCCCCTATACACGTTAGAGTCTCTGAACACTCAGGCGATGTTGCCTGATTTGAACTTGAATTGTCGGATCCTATTTTGTGGCAGTTATTTCGGCCATGGTTTTCATGAAGATGCTGTTAAATCCGGGGCAGCTGTGGCTTCCCTATTCGGTTTGGATCTATGAGGACACGACTGTTCAAAGGCTCGGTTTCACACTCCCGATACATACCCACTCAATACTCCTTTCGCTATTCGTACCCGATGTTCTTCATCGACCTCGATGAAATCACCGAAATAGCGGACCGGTACACTCTTTTTGGCCTGAACCACCGACGATTCTTTACCATCGATGAGGCTCGGTTCTTCTTTCCCGGTCAGGGTACTCTGAAAGAAAGAATCTTCGCCTTTCTTGAAAGGGAAGGGATCTCTACCAACAATATCAACCGGATTGGATTGCTCACTGTACCCTCCTTTTTCGGTTTAGGCTTTAACCCTGTCTCCTTCTATTTTCTTGAAAGGCATGATGGAACGATCGAGAGTGTCATCGCGGAAGTAAACAACACATTCCATGAACGTCACTTCTATCTCCTCACTCCCGAGGAATATTCTGACGGTGGAACGGTATTTCAATCATCCAGGGAAAAGGTCTTTCATGTTTCTCCCTTCTTCGAGGTGGAGGGTGACTATCGGTTTAGAATCGATCTGAAACCCGAAGGTCTATCTGTCGCTATCGAATACCGCAAAGAGGATTCAACTCTCCTTACGGCGACATTGGCTGGTCAATGGGTTCCGCTTACTCCCCACAACTTGAGATCCGAGCTGATCAGGCACCCTGTGGTCCGCCTTCTCACAATGGCCCGCATTCACTACCAGGCAGCGGTCCTTTATTTCAAGAAGAAATTGCCCATCCACAACAAGCCTGAACCGATTTCTGTAAATACCATTTCGGTAAGAAAGACTCGATCACTGGATCGGTTTGCAAAGGGCCTTTTGTCCAGATACCTGAAGCGGATTGACCATGGGACCCTTCGGGTCATTCATTCTGATGGTACCCAACAGGATTTCGGATCCGCCCAAGATCTCCCCACCGTGACCGTTCAGATTCATCACCCGAGATTCTATCGTAAGACTCTGCTTGGAGGAGATGTCGGGTTTGGCGAGTCGTATGAGACTGGGGACTGGACGACGGATGACCTGCCCGGACTTCTGGAATTCTTGATTCAGAATCGAAAATCATTGGAGGGGAATGTTTGGGGTCCCTTTTTCCTTTTCCGCGTCATGGGCAGATGGACCAACCGACTTCGATTTTACAACCGAAAACGTAGCCAGGAGAATGTAGCCGCACACTATGACCTTAGCGATCGGTTCTTTGAACAATTCCTGGATCCATCAATGACGTATTCGTGTGCCTATTTCAGAAATGACCAGGTTTCTCTTCCTGAGGCACAACAGGAAAAAATCGATCGTATTTTGGCTAAAGCTGAGATTCAACCAGAAAACAAAATCCTGGAAATCGGAACGGGGTGGGGGGCGTTGGCTAAAACTGCGGCCCAGAAATGGGACTGCCCGATCACTTCAGTGACCCTATCCAGGGAACAGTTTCAATATGCCCGCCAATTGATCGAGAAGTCCAGACTGAGCGACCGAGTCCAGATCGATTTCAAGGACTACCGCGAGGTATCGGGCCTTTATGACCGCATCGTCTCGGTCGAGATGTTGGAGGCTGTCGGAGAG
>JAJDBZ010000211.1 GCA_029261095.1 Candidatus Omnitrophota bacterium
ATGTCCAAGCCTATGGTGACACTTGGTCCGATTCGAGAATCAAGGCGAAGATCTCCACCGATGGAGCGAAAACCTGGTCCGATCCGGTTCTCATCGCCGACGAACTCGGAATGATGGTCCGGGCTCATCCAGTTGTCCTCAACAACGGGGACTATCTTTTGCCTGTATACCATGAGACTGGAAACGATACGGAAATTGTGGGTAAGAGAACCTCTTCGGTGTTCCTCCGATACAACAAGGAGACTCACATATGGGATGAAATGGATCGATCCTATTCGCGGTTGGGAAACCTCCAGCCTTCGGTTGCACAAGTCTCTGACGACCATTTGATCGCCTATTCTCGCCGGGGAGGTGGGTACGACCCAGTCGATGACGGTTGGCTGGTTCGGATGGAGTCACATGACGGAGGGTTTACATGGACCAATGGAGTCGAAACCGATTTCCCTAATCCCAATTCCGCGACCGACCTGAAAAAACTAAAGAACGGCCATCTCATGTTGATCTACAACGACAACATGAACGACCGAACTCCATTGACTGTCGCCATTTCAACCGACAATGGAGAAACCTGGCCCATCAAAAAGAACATTGGCGAGGGAGACAAGACTTTTGCGTATCCGGTCTTAGTTCAGACCGAAGACGAAAAGATCCATGTCATCCATACCACCAAGGAACGAAGCACCATTATGCATATTGTATTCGACGAAGAAGCGATTTCAGAGTAAGCCCTGAAGATTCTGTTGATCCAAAAGCAGTGGGCGGATGAGGCACTCTGAAAGGAGACGAAGCAACAAATACATTTTTCCTGTTCCCTGCCCCTTACAGTGCTATCCTATTCAGGGAAGGATCAATGAACCGAGTCGAATCGTTCTGGACCAATCTGGAGTGCGATGTTGCGAAACTGTATCCCTTATGGTGTGTTCTGCGCTCTGATTTCGTGCCTTGTTTCCCAAATCAGTTGGGCGGATGGCGGAGGTCTAGGAAACCTCACCTATGGCCCCTCGGAAGAGGGAGACATGCTTTTTCGGTTCGATTCATCGAATGGCGCTCCTCAGGGTCATGGTTTCGTTACCATGCACCGTGGTTACTTGATCGTCCCTTTTTCCGCGGATGGCGGCGGGGGCAATGGGTCGGGAGGATTGTCGGTTTTCGATGTCTCCGATCCTAGAAACATCGCCAATGTTTTTACGACTCAGGGCGACGCCTCCTATAACACCGTGGGCCTTCCGAACTATGTCGGAGACCTGCGAGAACCGCACGGTTACGGAGTCTCTGGAGACATCTTCTGTTTCACCACCAACGGTGGGCAGGGGACAGGACTCGAATTTTGGGATCTCTCCACCCTGGATCCCCCCAACCCTTCCCCTCAAAAAATCGGCAAGATCAACCTGCCTCTATCGGGAGGGGATTATTCGCCGACTCCATGGTGGGTTTTCTGGCAAGGGGGTCGGTATGCGTATGTCGCTGGAACATCGGCGGGCTTGTTTATTGTTGATGCCTCCGATCCGACAAATCCTGTCTTGGTGAATCAACTACCGACCAGTCAGCTGGGGGGATTCCGCGTAAATACCGTCTTTGCGGTTGGTAACATTCTGGTAGTGGCCATGAGTGATGGGAACGGCATCGCAACATTGGATATCAGCGATCCCGCAAACCCAGTCCTCCTGGATACGGTTACATCGGGTCCGCGCGCGGTGGGTTATAGCATGATGATTAACGGGAACCGAATTTTGGGTGCGCATGACCCCGCTGTGGTTTGGGATATTTCGGATCCCCAAGATATTTCTTTCGAGGACTCGGGGCCGAATGTCGCGGGAAAGGGCGGTTACGGAACCTTTCAGGACGGTGTTTTTCATTATGGGTCGAGCACCGACTATGTGAAACTGGATATCACCACCTCGCCATTTGTGGCACTCTCAACCAACCGTCCGAGCGGTTTCTCCAACCCCGACTGGGACTTCGCAACCGCCCTCGGAAATCTGGTATTTATGGGGAACGATCACGCGGGCTCCGCACTTGTTGTCCACCAAGCCAGCCCTGACACCACCCCGCCAAGTGTCAATATGGTCTCGCCCGGAGATCTAGAAACCAATGTCGCAGTCACATCGAGAATCGGTCTAACCTTTACTGACCAGATCGACCTGAGGTCGGTCGACACAACAACGTTTATCGTTCGCCCCATATCGGGGACGGCGCTTCCCGGTCGTTACAGCCACCAAACTGGCATCGTGAATTTCTGGCCGGATGCCCCTCTCACCCCCAATCAGACTTACGAGGTCGTCGTTCCGATAGGTGGGGTCACAGATTTCGCTGGGAATCCTACTGACACAAGTTTTACCGCCACCTTTTCCACCGGGAACAACATCGTGTCCCCTGAGGTCGCCTTACTACCTGATCCCCTGCCGACCGCGGAGGTGAACCAATCGGTTCCGTTCGATGCGATCATTTCGGGAACAACCGGTCCTACAGAATATTCTTGGGATTTTGGCGATGGATCGGGACCGACAGGCTACTCCCCCTCATCCATGACCAATTTCTTCTTCAACACACCCGGGCACTACGTCATCCAGGTGAATGCCAGGATTGGAGGAGTGGGAGGAACGATTGTCACGGACAGCGCAATCCAGACAATCCACCATCCAATTGCAGCGATTGGTCCGACTCATTCATCCACTATCCTCTATGAAGAAGATCCAAGCGGAGATCGGGTATGGTGTGTGAACGCCGATAACGACACGGTTACAGCGGTTGACGCCGCCACGCTGGATAAACTCTTCGAAGTGTCTGTTGGCAAACATCCCCGTACGCTGACTCAAGATGGCGATGGACAGATCTGGGTGGCCTGTCAGGACGACGACACCCTCCATGTGATCGACACGACGACCGGTTCAGTCAATCAGATCTTTGCTTACGATTATGGATCGGGACCTTTTGGAATCGTTTCAAACCCTGATGATACGGCTCTCTATATCACTCTTTTCGGGAAACGACAGTTACTCAAATTCAATCCAACCACAGGCATGATCGAGGAGAGTCTCAGTCTGGTTTTCGCACCTCGGGGTATCGCTGTCGCAAGCAATGGATCGGGACATCGGATTCTGGTGACTCGATTTGTTTCTCCCGATACATCCGGAGAGATTCTCGAAGTGCTCGATGACGGTGTTTCTCTGGCAATACAGAGACTTTTTCAGTTATCGATTGACTCGGGGCCCGACCAGGAAGATTCTGGGCGTGGGTTGCCCAATTATATCTCCTCGGTCGTTATCTCACCCGACCTGAGGCGTGCCTGGATTCCTTCCAAGAAAGACAACATCCAACGGGGTCTCCAGCGCGATGGTCTTCCCTTAGATTTCGAGAGCAGCGTTCGGACAATTGCATCGCAAATTGACCTTGTCGCAAACCTTGAACTTCCAGGCGACCGCATCGATTTCAACGATGCAGATATGGCGAGCGCGGCGGTTCTCTCTCCTCTGGGCGATTATGCCTTCATCGCCCTCCAAGGAATCAACTCCGTTCGAGTTGTCGATGGCTATTCGGGGGAGACGGTGGGTGCGGTGGAACAGACGGGACTGGCGCCGCAAGGGTTGGTTCTCAACCCCGGCGGAACCAAGTTGTACGTCCATCATTTCATGTCTCGCTCGATTCAGGCGTACGATACGAGCCAACTGACCGCTTCGACCAACTTCGATATGCCTTCGCTGGGAACGGTTTCCACTGTCGCTTCCGAAAACCTCTCCCCAGAAGTTCTTCTTGGAAAACAGATTTTTTATAACGCCAAAGATCCTCGAATGAATCTGGATCAGTACCTGAGTTGCGCCTCGTGCCATCTCGATGGTGGCCAAGATGGTCGAACATGGGATTTCACCGATCGAGGTGAGGGGATTCGTAATACGATTCCTCTTAATGGAAGATCCGGAATGTTGCAGGGTCGTGTCCATTGGACAGCTAACTTCGACGAGATCCAGGATTTTGAGAATGACATCCGAAACTCGTTTGGAGGATCGGGATTCTTGTCCGACGCGGACTATTTCTTTGGCAGCCGACAGGATCCATTGGGCGATCCCAAAGAAGGATTGTCGCCGGACCTCGATGCCCTAGCCGCGTATGTCTCCTCACTGAACCGAGTCGGACGGAGCCCCTATCGAACACCGAATGGGAACCTCACCGCCGAGGGTGAATTGGGCAGGGACTTGTTCAATGAACTCCAATGCTTCGAATGCCACGGCGGTTTCTTTTTCACAGACAGCCCGGCGGGTGGATCGCACGATGTCGGAACAATCACGGTCGAGTCGGGCATGGCAATCGGCCGACCCTTGACTGGGATTGACACACCCACTCTCCGTGGATTGTGGAACACGGAACCTTACCTGCACCATGGGGGCGCCCAAGCCCTCTATGATGTATTGTCCCCGGAGCATGGAGTGCCCACCACAGTAACGGCTAGTGAACGCGACCAGCTCGTTCAGTATCTGTTGCAGATCGATGACCGCGAGCCGCCGGCCCAAGGACTGTTTCCCTCCTCTGTCACCCACTGGTCTTTGTACATCGATCCAATTCGGTGACTTTGAGGATTATTGCATTGGACTCTTGAACAGACCAACGGAACAAACGCCTCACGATTCCCGTCGCAACCGAACGCCGCTCGGTGTCGGATCTAGTCATGCTTTCGTTCTCTTGAAATGCCAATAGAGCAGGCCCAACCCAACTATGAGGAGAGCTGATCCAGCGATATTATCCAAACGTCTCTCAGAGTCGGTCAGTTCGGTTACCCATGGTGTCACAAGGACAAGGATTCCAATAAGACTGAGGACGGCGCCGTTTAGCAATGCAATTCCCAGACGACTCTCGGTCTCGTTCTTTCCGGTCATGGTGATTACCTCACGATTCATGCGAAATATTGGCTCCAGAAAAGGTATGCGATTCCAGTCAGCATCAACATCGCGACCCCATAGACACGAACACGATTTGACGATCCGAAGAGTGGGACTGTGTCGAGAATTGCGGAATCGACCTCTTGTTTCTTCTTGGTGAACAAGCTGACCACGACAGTCGCGAATAGTGTCATCAAGAAACTGATCATCGTTCTAAGGTACAGGTGGTCATCGGTGATGATGTTTGTCAGGTCGTGTCTCGCCGCAAAGTCGGAGAGTTCTCCCGTTACCGCCGCAACCACCAATCCCATGGCCGTCGCGCCTCCAACGACCAGTCCGGCCAAAGCTCCAGCGGGTGTCGCTCCGCGCCAAAGGACTCCCAACAGGGATACAGCGCCGAATGGCGGCATGATGGTCGCGAGCACGGATACCGCGAATAGAAACATCCCATCCGAATTTCGACTCACGATCAAGGCGGTGAGAATCGCAGCGAGAGTGAACACCACTCCGGCAACTCGCCCCACGGAGACATAATGTGCGTCGGATCGGTCTGGGCGGATCATCTTCCGGTAAATGTCGTTTGTGAACAGGGTGCAGAAGGCATTGATCTGCGAGTCCGCGCTCGAGAGGAAACCGGCGATCAACCCCACCACCGCAACACCATACAACCCCGGCGGGAGAAAGGTTCTGACCAACGTCGGCATCGCGTGATCGTTCGAGGGGAGATCCGGGAAGAGGACAAGGGCGACCAGCCCGGGAACGACGATGACAAATGGAACGATGATGGCATACCAGAGGGCCGCGCCCATATAGCTGATCGTCGCCTCCTCCGGATCTCTGGCGGAAAGCGGTCGTTGCACAACTTGAGCTTCACAGGACCAATAACTCAGTCCCATGAAAACCATACCAAACAACATGATCGGGAGGAGGCCGAACGGAGTTTCTTCTGGCCAAAGATGTTTGTGTGTTTCGGGCAGTTTTTCCGCGAGTGCGCTCAATCCACCGACTTCATCGAGTCCCGCGAACCCAACGAACAGGAGCGGAAAAAACATCAGTGCAATCTGGAGTACATCGGTGGCGACTACCGCGCCCAATCCGCCCAGGAGTGTGTAAAAGGCCGCGAGAATCGATAGGAGTACAATAGAGAGATAGAGATTCCATCCGAGCAGTGTCTCCAAAACAAGGGCTCCGCCATAAATATAGAGCCCTAAATTGAAGAGCATCCAAACAAATGTCCAGATGATGCTATAGGCGTTTCCCACAGAGGAGGAGTACCGCTGCTCCAACCATCCCCCGAGCGAATAAACATTGTACCGTCGCAGGCGGTGCATCAACAAAAGCGCGACCAAAACCAGGACGATGCTGTTGTTGAAGATGATGTGGGCCATGATGATACCGACCGCATAGACCGCACCCGTCAGGCCAAGAAAGTCATTGGCGTTAAGGTTTGTCGCGACAGTCGAGAAGGAAGCGATGACGCCTGGAACCTTCCTCCCCGCGAGGAAAGCCCCTTCCATCGTTTTCGCGCCAGTTCGCATCCTGAGTCCCCAGAGGATGACGGCCACGACAAAAACTCCGATCATCGCCCATTCTGTGGAGAGTAGGGTGGGGGCCATATTCAGTCTCTCGCAGTCCGTCGAAGATTAGGGAGGTCGGCTTCAAAGAGATTCCAATTCTGCAATAGGACGGAGTTGTCCATTGGATGAATCATTTTCTCGCGACCACCGGAAAATTCTTTCCTTTGATCGGTTGTCCGACTTTCATGTCGAGCCCATCGCTGACAGGATGTGCCTCTCCATTGAAGGTCGTTCCGGAGGGGAAGTAGATAATCGCGAGAGCTCGACGAGGTCGAGAAGTGGTATTGCCCCCAGCGTAATGAAACGTATTTCCATCGTGGAAGGTACAGCTTCCGGCTCTCATCGCCATCGATACCGGTTTGATGTCTTTCTTTTTCATACCCGCTTGGCGGAAGATGTTCTCTCTGTTGGTAAGGCTCACCGGTTTGAGGCGGCCTTTCTTGTGCGAACCAGGAATGAAGCTGAGACACCCGTTTTTCTCGTTGACATCGTCGAGCGCGATCCAACAGGAGAGGGCACCCGTTTCGTTCATCGGCCAGTAAGGAAAGTCCTGGTGCCATTTCGTTTCGGCTCCGTCTCTGGCAGGTTTGATCAGAGCATGATCGTGCCACAATCGAATGGATCGACAACCCACGAGGCGTCGCGCAATCTCGGCCAACCGAGGAGATCGGATATATTCGCTGACCTCCGTATAGTCTCTCCAAAGATTGATGACCTGAGTGAAGACTCTTTCATACTCGGGGGTGAACTGAAGTTGACTCGCGTCGAACTTCTTTTTTCGGTCGCGGACTGCTTGAGTCAACAGTTTACGGATCTGTTCAACCTCTTTTTTCAGCAGCACGTTATGGAGTTGGACATACCCATTCTCTCGATAAAACTGGACCTGTTCCCTTGTGAGGGGAAACTCTTTTTTCAAACTCATCCTATCCTCCACAAATTTGATCCAAGCGACACTGGACCGGGAGTCGTCATCTCATTGTGAGAAAACGTTTTATCACAGGAGGTTACGAAGACTGAGGTCGCAATTCAAGGGGATGGGCAATGAAAATTGAGGGATGACGGTGGGTGAATGCCTACAGTTTTTCGAGTGTTTTCAACAATTGGTTCGTATTGATCCGGGTTGCATCTGGATCTTTCCAGCGATGGCTTTCGATACAAAAGTCACCAAGATAACCATCTTCCACGAGGGCGCGAACCTGCCCATCGATGTTGGCGATTCCTTCATCGAGGTAGACATAACCCTGATCGGGGTCCCAGTTTTTTAGATGAACGTTCCTAATGAAAGGTTTGACCGCCTGATATCCGGTGGGAAACGATTCTTCCCCCGAAGCATCGGAGTTCGCAGGGTCCCAAATGACCTCGAGACCGGTGTGTTCGGCGAAACTTGCCAAGCGGCTGCCGGTGTTTCCCCACACACTAGGAACATTCTCCAGCAGAAGTTCGCAGCCGTACTCTTGGCATCTTTTGGAAGCTTTTCCCAACAATTCGAAACTCTTCTCGGGAATGGGATCATCGGGACCGGTACGTTGGTAGGTGAACATCGCCATCCGATCTAAGGAGAGCCGGTCCATCAGGCGAAATGTGTCATCGAATCCCTCGCTAAGTTGATTTCCCGCGCGGGGATCGTCGACAGGGACTTTACCAAATCCAGGATTGATACCGACAATTTCGATTTCATGACGCTTGAGAGTTTCTTCGACTTCGCGGACGGCCTCCTCGCTGACATAGGGGACCCGGTCCTCATGAAGAAGGCGTAGTTCAAACCGTCTGATCCCTAGGGGTAAGGAGATTTCGACCGACTCTTTAAAGCCGGGCGCGGCCTCGTCACTGACTATGGAGAGGCGCTTTTTCCAATCTTGCTTGTCGGACATCGGGTTCCCTTTCGATGGAGTTCCCTTCAGGGATTAACTTTCCTCGCGAAGAGGGTTATGCTTCTTTTAAGAAAACGTTTTCTTATTCTTTTTAGAAGAATACGCCAATCAAACGAGAAGGGCAATGCCAACGACAAAGAGCGGAATTCGCACGACTTTGGTTGGATCCTATCCAGCTCCAGAATGGTTGATCGCCTTTCCCGGCGATCAACAGATTGCCGATGCCACCCGCGCGGTTATTAACATCCAGGAGACTGCGGGAATCGATATGGTCTGCGATGGCGAACGCTACCGCTTCGATCCCAATCACCCCGAAGCGAATGGGATGATCGAATACTTTTCTCACCGCTTCACCGGCGTTCGAACGCACGCTTCCTTTGAGGAGAAGGTCGCCTATCGATCCGACAAGGGAACCGACTACCGTGTTCGTCTCCCCGGTGTGGTTGAAGACGAGATCGGTCATGGCGACCTCGACCTCCCTTCGGCTTGTGGACGCATCGCGGGCATCGCCAGCAACCCCTTCAAGTTCACTGTCACCGGTCCCCATATGCTCGCAAAAGTCTTTGCCAATCACCATTACAAAAAAGTGGAAGACTTGGCGTTCGCGATTGCCGATCTCCTGGCCGAACAGGTCGGTAACCTGAACGCCGATGTCGTCCAACTCGACGAAGCCAACCTTCCCGGTCACCCCGAAGAATGGGAGTGGGCGGCGGAGGCCATCAACGGAGTTCTGGACGCGGCCAAAGGGAAACCGGCGGTTCATCTCTGTTTCGGAAACTATGCCGGGGCAAGTGTCCAAAGGGGTTCTTGGAAAAATCTGATTGACTACATGAACCGCCTTCACGCCGATCACTTGGTTCTCGAAATGGCCGACCGCCCTAAAGAAGAAATCGAATTCTTCAAAGAGGTGCGCCCCGAGATCGGACTCGGCATCGGAGTGGTCGATGTCAAATCGACTCAAATCGAATCCCCGGATCAGGTGGCGGCATCGATCGAACACACCGCCTCGATTCTGGGAATCGACCGAATTGCTTATGTTCACCCCGATTGTGGGCTGGCGAAGATGAAACGTTATACCGCCGACGCGAAGATTCGGGTGCTCGCCAAAGGAAGAGATCTGTTCGAGGGGAAAGCAAACTAACCCCTGTAGGATATATTTTTCTTAATTGGATGGAGGTCCAACATGTTTTCGAGTCACCCCGTGGCGCGTCTTGCCGCGCGCACAATCGTTCTTCTATGCCTGGCCATACCGGCGTTCGCTAACCAACCATCTACCGCCGATTTTGAATCGATCCAACAAGCGATCGACAAGAATCCCGGATTGATGGTCTATCTCCCAGCGGGCGATCACAAGATCGACCAGGCGATTCGGATCGGGGGCGAAGGGGGGGGATTGTTCGGCCCCGGACGCATCATCCAGACCAACGCGGATCAGCACATCATCGACATTAACAATGCGAAAGACATCCGCCTGTCCGATCTCACCCTGACTCGTTCGGAAGGGGCCCAGGATACCAATCAAGCCGGGATCAACATCGAGAGGACGGAGGGGATTGCGATCCTTGGAGTTCGAATTATCGAGAATCGGAGCCCCCGTGGGGGGATCGTGATCGCCCACTGCCAAGAGATTCGAGTGAAAGATTGCACGATCAAGAATTACAAGACCACGACCATCGACGATCGGACGGGGAACTCGAGTCTCTATGGTTACGCCTTTCAATCAGTGGACGGAACGGGGATCAAGGCCCATC
>JAJDBZ010000212.1 GCA_029261095.1 Candidatus Omnitrophota bacterium
CTTTCCTCTGGAAGAATGCAACAATGAGAGCAAGAACCAGTATGGCAATCGGCATCCCGATCTGATGTGCATGGAGATCGGCGAAGAAATGGGTCCATGCTGGAAACTCGTTGGCGACACTGCTCTTGGTGATACGCGAAAGTTTCCAAAAATAACCATCGAAACTGAGCGTTCGATGGAGTTGATCGGTTTTAGCCTGATCGAGGAGTGAGGAGTCCAGCCAGGTGTCGAAGGCTTGCCCCACTTTCTGGAAAACCGGAGATCGCCAGAAAAGGATTCCCACCTGACCAAACGCGAGACTGAGTTGCTCGAAGACATCCCCCATGTAATGTCCAAGACCTTCGGGACTATAGGTCTCGCGGAATGATTTTGGTTCGGCGGGGCCGCCCTCGAACCCCGACGCGAGTTGAAAAAGTGATTTGCCATTGCCAGCCATCGTTGCGAGAAACCCGGCGATCAATCCGCCCAGTTTGCTTCGAGTCAAGTTGAAGACAATTCCAAAAACCAAACAGAAGACGAGGGCGGGCCAGGTGCCGCAGGCCAGGTTGTAGGCATACTCAGGGGGAACACCCACCCACTTGCCGAACAATCCGATCGCGAAATGACCGTAATGGTAATAATTGATGGTGGCTCCGGCGAACCAGGGATCGATCGCGGGAAAGGACTCGGCGCGGTAGGCGACATTGACGAAGGCGATGTTCATCGGTTTCTCGCCCCAATAGATGTCCGGGTTCGCCATCCGGACCGTGATGAAATATCCAAAGACGAGGAGAAAGACGACTTCGGCGAACAGGATCTTCTTCCAGTTCAGTCGGAGGAAATCCTTTATTTGAGGCCTTGCCTTCAGAAAACAGTAGATGGACAAAACCATCCAAAGAATGAGGGAGAGGGTGGTGGCGAGTCGGGTGTTCTCCCACCAACCGAGATTGCTTCCGAGCCAGGAAAGATAGGTGAGGAGAAGAATTCCAATTGTCTTACTGGCAAAGATGCCTCCATCCGGACAAGCACGAAAGAGGAAGAAAGCGATGGGCCAAAAGAGCCACCCGATTATGACGGTCCCAATGACCCATCGTTCCATCGCATAAGTCGCGGGCGGAGCAAGGATCGACCGATCTTCGCTTGCGGTCAGAACCTGGTCAGTTGTCAGATTGTCGATCCAATCGGGAGGATTCAGAATTCGATTGAGGATCTCTTCCCGATCCAAGTCTTCCACCTTTTCGAAGACATGGACTGTTGGGTGATCATAAAGAGAGAGAGATTCATCCGCGAGTTCGAAGCGGATCGGTATCCCCAGAACCTCCACTGGCTTAGAAAAGGTCTTAACAAGGCGGTACCCGAGGTTACCCGCGAAGAGGGATTTATAGAATCGAACTCGATTCGGCCCATCCTCTGGCGCTTGGAGGAAAGCCCCGTAGTTTCGCTTCGAAGAAAAACAGTAGTAATCCGCCCATTCCATCCGTCCGCAGACTGTCCGGAGGTGCTGTGGACTATCGGAATGGATGGGATTGGTTGTCTGGTGCTGAAAGTGGCGCATCACGCTGGGGTCGGTCGGGACAGAATCATCCCAGGTTTCGGTGACTATATGTCGACCGTGAGGAACATCCGATTGGAACCAGTCGGAAGCGGTCTCCCAGGGATGAACGCCGGTGTAAACCTTCAGATAGGCAAAGGAATAGAGCGAGCTCCAAACCACAACGACTACACACCCGATGGTCACTAAGTTGGATAAACAGAACCGGCTAACGCCGGCCTGCCTCTCTCTGTTCTTCAGATAGACGTAGACCGCGATGGCTAGCGCCGCCCCCCAGAGACAGAAGAATGGGAGTTGAGGGGTTAAGTATCGGGGAAACTTGGTGTGAAAGAGATGGGTCGAGAAAAAATTGGGAACCATCCATGCGAGTATGACCCATTCATGCCAGGTCGGTCTGTACAGCGGCTTGACAAAACCAAAGGTCAATCCGAACAGGCAGAGTAAACCGAGGGGAATCCCCATGCCCCAAAAAATCAGGTTCTTCCACTGGTAAAGGAAAGGGGTGGTGTTCTTATACTGACGGGTCCAAGGAAATCCCCCATCGAGAGCCATCCTTTTTTGTTCGGTGACATCACGCCAGTATCGGCTTCCTCCGATAGCGAGCCAATCCTGGTCCCTTTCATTCACCTGGTGATAATCGAGCCAACCAAAATGAACACCGATTTTTTCGGTGTAATCGTCTAACCGATTCCCGATTGAACTCAGTTTGGCGCGGAACTCTTCCGATAGAATCTTAGGTCCGGCCGCAAAGTTGAGGTGAACAAAGGACAGTTTGGCCTGCTGCTCTCCTGTTTGAACCGCGGATCGGTTGTTTTGATTGATTTGAGGATAGTCGAGATACCCGAACGGTTGAGTCACAAAGGTGACCGTCCAGATAAGAAGGAAAGAAACAAATCCAATCAATTTGATATGTCCTGCGAAAAGGACGGACTGCTTCTTAAAGAATCCAATTTTGGGACGATGCCTCCAGTAGGCGGTTGAGATCGCCACAAACCACGGGAGAAACAAGAGGATACTGCCGAATTTCGTCGACATCGCGATTCCGGTCCAAATCGACCCCGCCAGTATTGATCGCCATCTCTGTCCCCAGGCCTCCGCATCGAGAAAGACAAGGAACGAATAGATCGCGGCGGTGCAGAAGAAGGCCTGGAGGACATCGAAAGTAAAGTAATGGCTGAGCTGCACATGGAGAGCAGTAAAAGTAAGAAGGATGGCGGAAAACAAGCCCACCTTCCTGCCATAGAGGCGTGCCCCGATTCGGTAGAGATAAAAGATGGCGCCCACACCGGCCAATCCCGAGAGCGGTCGAGCCAGTTTCCCCCACGTTTGATAGGCCCAATCGAAATCGTCATTCCCGAGGGTGAAACAATACCCCGCAAGCGAGTAGAAGAGGATTGAGAAACCCGATCCCATCAGGAGGACGATTCCTACCTTACGATGCGAAATCTCCCACCCCGGTTTCGATCGAGAAAGGAAGTAAAAAACACCCCAGATTAGAAGGACAAGAAAAAAGAACTCTAGGAAATGGATCCATATCCATTCCCTCGCTTGATCGGGAGAGTAGTTGTTGAACAAATTCGAGAGACCGAATAGAACGTAATATGGAAAGGACCCGTAGTTGTAAGAATCGAGATTCATCCCGCTTTGGGGATTGAGGAAGTTGGTGGTGTAGGTTCTCTTCCAATAACTTAGTGTGGATTCGTCAGGTGTTCGTTCCGGTGTGGTCCACTCGAGGCGGCTGGTTTTGTCGTACACACTGCGTTCGTCGGGATGGGCGTACATCCCTCGGTACGACCGTGGCGCGCCAGAACCCCAATCGGCTCCGCATAGACGTAGATATCCCCCAACCGACAGGCAGATGAGTAAGCCTGAAAGGCAAATCAGACGATTACGGTTCATCCGGCCTGTTTGACCGCCTCGATGAAGGCTTTCATCCAGTACGGGTTATCTGGCCAAGCGCGCGCAGTGATCAAGTTGCCATCGATGACCACGGCTTCATTGAGAAAAGTTCCGCCCGCCGCTTCGATATCGCATGCCAGTTCCGGGTAAGCCGCACAGGTCTTCCCCGACAAAACTCCCGCACGTGATAGAAGCAGGCCTGCATGGCAAGTTCCCGCCACCGGTCTTCCAGATTCAAGGAAGGCTTTCACCCATTCGGCCACCCCGGGCGCGTTACGAATGTACTCGGGTGCGCGCCCCCCAGGGATGACCAAGCCGTC
>JAJDBZ010000213.1 GCA_029261095.1 Candidatus Omnitrophota bacterium
TAAAGATCTTGCCGATCATTCATATTGCAGATACCTTAAGAATAGGTCTTATGTGATCCCGATTCTGGCGAAAATATTGTATGAGTAGCAGCCCCGGGCGGTTTCGGGTAGGACAAAAGAACAAGTTTTTTGAGAGTTGAATCGATAGGATTCAAGGAAAAAGGGAAACTATGCCGGAACGAGACCAACGTCCTCAATTTGACCTGATGGATGCGATGGAGGAAGCGGTCTGTTTTTTGAGTGCCGATAACGAGGTCATATTCACCAATTCACAAGCAGAGAAGGTTCTAGGGGTTTCCTCATCGGAGATCCTGTCACGCAGTTTCTTGGATTTTTTCGACGATCAAGGGAAGGGTTTGATTGAGGGAGCGCTTGTTCGGTCCAAGGTTGAAGGCCGTTTGCGACTCCACACTTCCATGCGTTCTCTGAAAGATCAACGCGATATCCCTGTTCTACTCAGAATTGTTCAGTATCAAGACCAAGAGAACAAAAGTCAGGGTGCCTATGCCATTTTCCTGGATCTCACCGACCTCAATCAGGCTTTGCGGGATCAAGAGAGTCTGAAGGAACGGAACCGTGAGCTGGAACATTTGGTTGTCACCTGCCCCCTCACCGGAATCTACAATCGCAGGTATTTCGAATTGAGGTTCGCGGAAGAAATGGCTCGGGCGAAGCGTTATCGGCATGGGATGTGTCTCGGGTTGGTCGATGTCGATCATTTCAAAAGAATCAATGACAAATACGGGCACCAAGTGGGTGACATGGTGCTAAAGAGATTTGCCCGAATATTGCGCGACTCGGTCAGATCCACAGATATCGTTTCACGATATGGGGGCGAAGAGTTCGCCATTATATTCCCAGAGGCTCATCCCGAGGAAATCATGCCGGTGTGCATCCGAATGAGACAGAGAATTCAACGGACTGTAGTCTCCACCCCAAAGGGGGATGCGAGTGTAACCGCGAGCTTCGGTATCAGTTCTTATCCCATTGACGAACCTAACTTCAGTCGAGCCGACATGATTTCTCGCGCGGATGATAGTCTTTACCGGGCCAAGGATGAGGGTCGGAATCGTATCATTCTTTATGGCCATGCAGTTGAAGCATGAGTTTGGGCCCAACTGGAATCAAAAGCGCCGCGTGGCGGTTCTATAAAGGGCGCCGTCTTCTATTAATCGCGGTTTGGGCGATCCTTTTTTCCTACGTTGTCTATCCGGCACTGCGAACGTTCCTCCAGAGTTTTCTTGAAGCGGGTCGACTCTCCTTTGCACACTACCAATCGTTCTTTGCCTTAAGGGCGGATGCCACTTGGTCCGATCTGTTCCAATCATGGTCTTGGTGGGACGGGAGCCGGGTATTGTCTCCCGGCCTTCAAGCGATGTATGGAAGCCTGCTTGTCTCGGTGCTGAGTGTCCTTCTCGCGGGACTACTGGGTATTCCGATCGCTTTCTTTTTTGAGCGGAACGCCTTTCCCGGTCGTTCACTCTTTGCGGCACTAATGCTCTTGCCCCTCACTCTTCCCCCAGTAGTTGGAGTTGTATCATTCGACCTTCTTTTCTCGGAGTCCGGAATGCTTCCGCGGGGATTGGCCGCGTTGTTCGGTCTCGAATCTCCCCCTTTTCATTTTTCCGGTCGCGCCGGAATTATCGCTGTGCATGGGTACGCTTTTTTCCCGTTCTTTTTCCTCCTGATCTCTAATGCAATTCGAGACATGGATTCCTCACTGGTGGAGGCGTCGAGAGGAATGGGGAACAGCGCCTTAAAGACTTTCTGGAAAATCGAGATTCCCATGCTGGTCCCCGCCTTGTTCGGCGGTTCGGTGATGGTTTTCATGCTATCGATGGCCTCGTTCTCCGCGCCCGTTCTCTTCGATGTGGACGGGATGTACCTGTCGACACACATTTATAACCTGAAGGCGCAGAATTTGATGCCCGAAGCCTTTGCGTCGACAACGGTTTTCGCGTTCACCTCCCTCAGTTTGTTGATGGTGCTTCGGCTTCTTCGAGGGAATACAAAATACCAGCCGGTGGGAAAGGGGGTCCCACGTCACCGCTATGTGATCCGAACGAAACTCGGACGGATGATTGCGGCACTTTCGGGTTGTGCGATTCTGTTCGTGGTTCTTCTTCCGCACTTGACGATTCTACTTTGGTCATTCACCAGGGACGGATCCTGGACTTATCAAGTCATTCCTCCTGAGTACACCCTCGACAATTATGTCCGTCTCCTAGGTCAGGGATCGGCGGGTGCAACCGTGTTCCAACCGGTCAAAAACAGTTTGTGGATGGCATCCTTTGCGACCGCATTGAATCTGCTTGTTGGAATCGGAGCCGCTTATGTGATCAAGGTGCGTGGAACGGTGGGTCGAGGGTTGACCGACCTGATGGTGATGTTCGCTTGGGCGCTTCCCGGGACTGTCATCGCGATCAACTTGTTGGTCGTTTTCAACGAACCCTCATGGTTGGCATTTGGGATGAATCTTTCTGGATCGGTGTTTCTTCTGCCGATCGCCTACTTCGTCCGGAATATTCCTCTCATTGTCCGTCCCCTCGTCGCGGCCTGGGAGCGTACTGGGGAAGAGGTCGAGGAGGCCGCGAGGTCCCTCGGTTCCGGGCGCATCAGGATGCTTCGGACGGTATCACTTCCGATGATCTTCCCCTCGCTCGTAGCCGGCGGTCTCTTGGCTTTTGTGACCGCACTCGGAGAATTCGTTTCATCGGCGGTGCTCTATTCCCCTCAGAACAAGCCGATTTCGATGGCCATATTTGGGGAGTTTCACGCGGGAGCATATGGGCTTTGCTCAGCTTATGGAGTGTTGTTAATCCTGTTGATCGCCACGGTCATGTTCCTGGGGAGAAAAAGTTTGCAGGGACCGGCGATGTGAATGCGGAAGGTATTGATGAGCGAAGAAACGAAACAGACGCTGAATGATAATATTCAAGGTGTCCGCCGACGCATCATAGAGGCTTGCACCAAATCCGGTCGCAAACCGGATGAAGTTCGATTGATTGCGGTTTCCAAGTATGTCGATTCTGAAATAGTCCGCGCGATGTGCGATATCGGTATTTCGGATTTTGGCGAAAATCGTATACAGGTTGCCGAACCCAAGTTGACCCAACTCGCCGATCTCCCAATCTGTTGGCACTGGATCGGGAACCTTCAAACCAACAAGATTCGGAAGGTGGTCGGTCGGTTTCAGGAATTTCACTCGGTCGACCGGATCGCCCTCATCGAATCCTTCGAAGATCGGCTGGAAAAACATCCAGAAGACCGCCCTCAAGAGAAGGTCCCCGCATACCTTCAAATCAATGTTTCAGGGGAAGATTCGAAGTCAGGTTTTACCCCGGAAGAGGCGGAAATGGGGGGGGAGCGAATCCTTCAATCCAACCATCTAAACTGGGTCGGTTTGATGACCATGGCACCCCACCATGAAGATCCTGAAAAGGCACGTCCGGTATTCGCGAAACTCAGAGAAATCAGGGACTCGCTTGAGTCGAAACTAGCGGTCGAAGTTCCTCGTCTTTCCATGGGGATGTCCCATGACTTTCAAGTGGCGGTGGAAGAGGGGGCGACTGATGTGAGGATTGGGACCGTCCTATACAAAGGCATCCTCTGAAGAACTATTTCTCAAACATTTGATAGTAGGCCACACCGAGGCAGATCCAGGCGAATGTGGTGGTGGCGATCACACCGACACAACAGACCAGAAGCCCGGACAATGAAACGACCGCCAGTGTGCCTCCAAGTAGAAAGGCCTCTACGGTATGGCGTTTGGTGGCAAAGAGACCAATCAGTGCCTCGGTCGGCGATAGTTTTCTTCTGACCGAGAGCAGGCCAGCGAGACCGAAGGTAAACGCTAGGACTTTTTCCACAAGGAGCGGGAAGAAAAAAACAAGGTACGAACTCAGGAAAGATCCTTTCAAAACGACTTCTTGTGGGAAGGCGCTACCCGCCTGACCATCCGGTCCATTCACTAGTTCAAATCCGCCCACCCTGGGCATTACAATCGGAATGGTGACAAGGTATATCAGCGCCGCCGGGAGAAAGATCGTTAAGAGGCGAGGATAATAATCGACCCATCCGAGAAAACTTCGATCGGATTTCTCATTTGCTAAGATCATCACCACCGCGAAGGGGATGCAAAGAGAAAAAGGCAACCAGAAGAAGACGCCGACATACAGGAAGTGAGCAACAATACTTCCCAGTGTGACCAAGACAGAAACCCCTAAGAGAGTCAGCGGCCGATCGCGAAAGACTCGCCAGGCGTCCTTTACCATCCCCTCCATATCGAGGCCGAAGGTTTCGACTCCAGTCCTGAGTTCGCTCACGTTGCTATCCTTTCTGGTCCTCAATCGCGTCTTGGTAGACTCGATAGGTTTGCTCTGCGGCTCGCAGCCAACTAAAACGCCCCGCCTGGGCAAGGGCCTTCTCTGAAAGCTGGTTCAAACCTGTGGCATCTTCCAACAATTCCCTGATCTTATCCACCCAGACACGGGGCGAGTCGATCGGCAGAAGAACTCCTCCATCCCCCACTACCTCCGGTAACGAAGAAATGTCGGCCGCCAGGACAGCGGCTCCGCAGGCTTGTGCCTCAGCGGCTTGTAGGCCAAATCCCTCATAAAGAGAAGGAACCAAGACCATTTTCGCGCGATGATACAAAGCCTCTAAGTCGAATCTTCCCAAATATCCCAACATGACTACTCGATCTCCGAGTGCGCGAATTCTTTCGGCCAGTCCCGATTGAAGCCAGCCCTTTCCACCCACGACTGCCAAGGGAGGGATGTCGATTCCTTCGTTCTTCGCTGTTTCATATACCGATAATAGTAAGGAGAGATTTTTCCTCGGTTCAACTGTACCGACGAACAGGAGAAAATCCCCGCCCAATCCCAGTTTCGCCGCGGTCTCCGGGTAGGAGGCCGATCTCTTTCCCTGCGAAATTGCCGGATCGGACGCTTCATATACGACCGTGACTCGTTTCGGATCTACCTCAAAATGATTGAGAAGATCTTTTCGGGTCGACTCGGAAACACAAATGATCCTGTCGGAAGATTGGCAGGCCTCTCGGTGTTTCTGTATCCAGTATCTCCGATAGGAACCGGGTTGGACTTCCGGGTAAAGGATGAAGGCAATGTCATGAACAGTTGCCACCTTGGCAAATTTTCCAACTGTCGGAACCAGGGTGAGAGGGGAGTGCCAGACATGGATAGGGTTGTAGCGAAGCCATTTGAGGAGGATGCCTTTTTCCCAAAGGGTCCTGAGATGAACGGTGTTCGGAAATTTGAGAACCACCTCCTTGACACGTGGATCGAACCTATCGTCGGTCGGTTTGTTGACAACAAGATCGGCCTCCCAAGGTAACTGCAGCTTCCCAAAAGCCTTGATCAAGTGATGCGTGTA
>JAJDBZ010000214.1 GCA_029261095.1 Candidatus Omnitrophota bacterium
GAGGACAATGGCCTCGTTCGGCAAAGCCGGGGGGACCTGCTCCACTGTGAGTCCATTGGGGGCCGGTTATCGGGTAACCGTAAACATCGTCAACGATGAAATAAGGAAACTGGGCCATGGATGCACCCTTGATACTCCAGAATCCATTGTTTTCTATATCCTCATATCCGCCAGCGTCAATGAAGGCCTGATAGTCTTCCCAAGTCACCTCGAAAGTCGCGATGTCATAATCATTCAAATAAACTGTATGACTTGGGGCTTCGGAAGTGTCGTGGTTGTCCGCACCCATGAGGAATTCACCGGCGGGAATTCGTACGCTGTCCAGTGCAGGGGCATCGGGATGTGCGAGGACGATTTCTGCCCTCGCTGTGTGGAGGCTCATCGATCCGATGAGACTCGCGATGGCGAGGGACCTGAAAACCTGAACGAGGAACCGGTTCTTTCGGGTCATGTTTGTCTCCGATATGCTGGCGAATATCGGAACAATAAGCAAAATGTGTTCCAATTGATAAACTCGATCTAACTCACCCCTATAGGAAGGCATTCCCCTGTATTTTCGTAATATTCAGAGTGATGCTTGAGGTATTGTCCGGTGCTGGATTGAAACCAGAGAAACACCTAGGAATTTCATCCTGTTTCGGAACGCAACCGAATGAACCCTGCCCGGTGTAAGTGTATCGGGTTGTGACAATACCGTCTCAGGGTTTTCTGGGTCCCGCTTTGGACAAATCGATCGGTTGAAATCCCAATTGGAGAGCAGGGGAGTTCGGGCTTAAACGGAAGTCATCGTTCTTAACATCCATAAACAACGGGTCGGCTATCACGCTGTTTTTGTCATGACCGCGTTCCCGCCATTCCTGGAGGGTCTGTCCCGTGAAATCAACCTTCGTGGGTTCTGGGTTCCAATAGATGTTGTTGTCCATGAACCAGTTGTCGTTCTTCCAGGTGCTGCCGAGGAGGGTTCCCTCATCGTAGGTGACGATGTTGTTTACGAAATCGAAGGATTTGTGGTCCTCCTCGCGGGATCGCTGTAATTGCTGGATAGCCGCGAAGGCAAAGATGTTGTTGCGGATAGTGTTTTCCTTGCCATAGTGTTGGTGAAAGCCGCCGGTCTTGGTGCGATAGACGATGTTGTTTTCGACCAGGATGTGGGTGCTCCCTTCATCGGGATAAATCCCCCAGCCGCCATAGGAATAAGAGGAGACATCGTGAATCAGGTTGTGGGCAAGGGTCGTCCCCTCGGCGATCCCCAGGGTGTAGATCCCGCCCATGTCGCTGATGAGCCCTTGGCCGATTTGGTGGATATGGTTGTACGAAATGTTATTGGCAACGGCATCGCTGGGGTCGTATCCCCAGGACCACCCGACCGAGATGCCGGTGTAAAAAAAATCGAAGACCTCGTTGTGGATCACTTCGTTGTGTCCGCTATGGCCGATCCAGACTCCGACACCGCTGGCATAGATGCGGCTGCCGCGTTGGAACGTGCAATCGGCAACTGTGGATTTCGTGCTCCCATGACCGAGTTTGATCCCACCCGCGCCCAGGTCCTGAATGGTTGAGGCCTTCACAAAACAATCCGAACACCCCTTCCCGATCTCGACACCGTAGTCTCCCACTTCTTGGACCGTGCAGTGGACCAACCCCGAATGGGTGGCGTTTTCGAAATGGACCGCTCCGGGGGTTTCAAATGCGGCTTGAACCGAACCGGCATCCCCCTCGGGATAGATCCATTCGGCTCGTTCGAAGACGAGGTTCTCGAACTTCAGGTTCTGGACCTCATGATCCTCGGTTCCGATGACGCGGACAATCTGTTCGACACAGGGAACTTCGAAGGTGGAAGTGGAAATTTTTTCTCCGACGCGGGGGACATAATAAATCTTCCCTTCCTGGAAATCGTGGTACCACTCGCCCGGTCTATCCAAGCCTTCCCAAACATTCTCGAGGTAGTACCGACCGAACCGATCTTTCAGACGGGTATCCTCGAGACGGAAGGTGGAGCGACGATCGAAGGTGACCGTGTTCGATTCCAAGTCGACACTCGCGATCTTTTGTCTGGATTCGATCCAACGGGTGTAGGCAACGATCTCAACATCCTGCAGATTCTTGAAATCCTTTATGTCTCCCTCCAAAAACTCGGCACCGAGGGAACCATTGCTCCACTTGGTTTCGCCCGAAACATCCACCACGGTGGGGAAATAGTACAATCCTTCTTCTGGGAGGCGGGCTTGTTCGACGCGGTCGCCGTTCACATAGAATTCTCGGAAGACTTTCGATCTAAACTTTTCTGGGAGTTCGGCGACCCAGACATTCATTCCGTTCTTCTCGGTTTCGGTCCAACCCGAGATTTTTTTTCCTCCCGAGAGAATGACTTTCTCGCCGGGGTGTCCCTGATAGATCATTAGTAGTTTTTCGGCGCCCCCATCTTCGGGTCCCAACACAAGGGGTTCATCGAGGCGGTAGGTTCCTTCGCGGATGTCGATGCGGAGGGTTCCTTCGGCATCGGGGTTTTCGGTCTTCCACTCCTGAACTTTTAGTTTGGCGTACTTGAGAGTCTGGATGTCTCCAATGGGCGAGACTTCAAGGGTGTGGAGATTATCGTTGCCGGCTATCGCGGGGAGCGAGAGGAAGAGGATTAATATGAGATTGCTATGAAGTTTCATGAGAATGGACCTCTTTGCGTGTCTTTGAAATCAACCAGGCGGAAAAGATCAGGGTTAGGAGAAGACCGCTCCAAAAGAAGCGGACACCCCATCTCCATGAGTCGGGATGATACCTCAAGCCGATTTCGAAATCTCCCGCTTGGATGGGGACCCTTTGCCAGAAGGGCTCCGCCGGGTCTGTTTTCACCCTGTCTCCGTTGTCGTACTCAGCAAACCACCCTGGCATGTAGACGTTCCGGATGAGCAAATCGCCATCCTCTGGAGCCGTTCCTGAAATCAAGATTTTCCCGCCATTCCATCCGAAAGAGATCGGTTCCGTGGTTGAACTTGCAACGGAATCCGATGCCTGGAATTCAACGATGGGCCGGGTTTCTTTCATCCGGAAAAGAAGGAAGGGGCCGTTCCTTTCGTCGGGTTCGACGAGTTGGGAACTGAGTTGTTGGGTGGTGAGTACATGAGTGATCCCCAATTCCTCAGCCGACCCGAGGTTGGGAGACCATCCATCGGGAATTTGGTTTTCTTCGAAGAGTCCGATCGCCCTGAAGTAATCGACATATTCGCCGACCTGAAAGGGATCGTACCCACCTGCGGTGAGGATGCGACCGTAAACACAGTTATTTATCTGAGGCACTTCGGGGGACACAAGCAGACGACCCTTGGCCCCTATCTCGGATTTCACCCATTCGGTGGGGAACCGTTGGATTCCTTCGTAGGGTCCAAAGACCAAATATTTCTTACAGAAAGAACCGACATCGAAAACGATAAAGAGGATAAGCGCGACCTGGGCCAATCGGATATCGATTGCTGTCTTCTTCGGGCGCTCCGAACGGATGTAAAAGAGAAGGACACCCAGAGTCATCAGGACCATCGCCAGCAGTCTCAGGAGTTCGCGCATCATGAGATCGGTGTTCCGGATGGGGAGGCTCAGAAAATCGGAGTCCATCGCGTAGGCGAAGAGGATTCCTCCAGCGAGGATGGACGTTCCACCCCAGGCCAAGGCGCGTTTGTGGCACATACGAATCTGTCCGAGTCGAGCTAAAAGGCAGTCGATGCCAAGGGCCCCAATCACCGCGAAGGGCACAATCAGGCCCGGCAGGAATTTTGAGGGGGCGCGGAATTTTCCAAACAGGGGGATGTAGTGGTGGATGTACCAGTAGATCGGGGTGTTCCTGCCGAGAGAGAGGATGAGGCCGACCAGGAGAAGGGGACCGAGGAGGAATAGCACTTGCTTTTTCGAGGAACCCCACCCCCTAGCCCCTCCCCGCAGTGCGGGGAGGGGGAATTTAGGAAGAAGAAGAAACAGAGGAAACCGAAGGCGGGGAGGAGACCGATGTAGACCGCCGACCAGTTCTTCCAGTCGCCCCAATAAGTGTCAGCCCTGAGAGGAGTGTACATATCGGCGCGAGTCCCGAGATATTCCGGGAGGAAAAACGATGGGAGGAATTCCCATCCAAAAGAAAACTCGGTGGCTGGGAGAAAGGGGAGCAGTTCGGTCCGCGAGGAATGTTGGGAGTATTCCAGTGTCGGAAGGATTTGTGGTGCGGCGAGGAGGGCGGCGCAGAGAGCGCTCCCGATGAGGAAACTGATAAACTTGATTCGACCTTTCTTCATCGTGATGAGATTCGCAAGAAAGAAGAGCCCCACAAAAAGAGCGTTGTAAAAAGTCATCTGAGCGTGACCGGAAAGGACCTGAAGAACCGCGAGCAGGATGCCCGCCAAGGGACTGAGTCCAACTCCCTTCCCCGCCTCGACCCGTTTTCGCAGGGTGTGAACGACCCAAAGATGTCCGGGGAGATAAATCGAGGAGGTGATGGTCAGCAGATTCCCACCAAGGAAATGGATGGCGTGAAAACCTCCGAGCGCATAACCGATCGCGGCGATCCCCGAGGGGAGTTCCGAGGTGCCAAAAGACCTCGCGAGGAGGTAGAGAAAAGAACCACCCAGGAAGAGGTGAAGAATCATCCCGATTCCAATCCCCTGTTCCGGTTGAAAAAATAGATCGACCGCCCGGTCGATAGGGTAAAGGACCGCCGACTGCATGTTGGCGAGAAAGGGAGAGCCGCAAAAAGTGTATGGGTTCCAAAGCGGGATGCGGCCTTCGGAAATCTCCTCCGAGGTGAAGACACGCCAGGGGAGGAATTGGTCGGGGACATCACCGAGGGCGAATGTTTCGCCGCGAAGGAGCACGGGCGCGAAAAGGATGGCGAGGGTGATGGCAAATAGAACGAAATAGAGAGTCGCCGATCTCGAGTTCATAGAGAAGTAGAAACCCGTTGGAAGAATATTGTGAATCGATCAATCGATGTCATTCCGAGCGTGCAGCAGGGTAGCCCCTGATTGGAAATAGAAACGTCGGATTCTACACAGGATTTAATGAGTGTCATTTCGACCGATAGGGAGAAATCTGTCGGGAGAGTTCCACTCGATCGTTCTCTTAGGTGACGGAGGGGGAGGACTCCCTGACTGTGGATCGAAGCATGCAACCTTCGGCTCCTATCAGATTCCTCCTGCGTCGGAATGACACTCATCGAAGCCTCCGGCGAGTTTTAGATGTCTCTCCCATGATCAGAATAAGGGCCCGAATTTCTTTTCGGGGTCTTCTTCGTAGTCTTCGCTGGGAGTTCCTTTGATCGGGTCGAGGTAAGGGTCCTCATACTCGTATTCGGTTTCGCTCGTCCATGTTGGTTTCGGTGAGCCGGGTGTGGGTGGGTTGGACCGCCAGTTTTTGGTGAACAATATGGAAATCTGTGAGATACCCCTTGAGGCGAATAGAATGAGTAGAGGAAAACCGAGCAAGTGATGGTAGGCGGGTGAAGCGAGAAACGACACCTGGAATCCAAACACACCCAGGACCACGAGGAAAACCCATGTGCGCCCGGAATTGAGTGTTGGGAGAATTCCAATGAGCGCTAGACAGAAGAGGGTGATCCCCAAGGTGAACAAAACGACCTGGGTCACCAGTTTGGCTTTTGTGTGCAGTTTTTGAAACAGAACGGGATAGTCGCTCCACCAACCGGTAAAAATTCCCGCAAAAATCCCGATCCAATCCTTAGTTTCCAAACGCTTCATTTCTTCGGGGATCCTTCCGAGAGATCGCTGGTAGTCATCGAGTTCCCCTTTGCCAGTTGAGATCTTGATCTGCCCGGCAGTTGGTTCGTTCCGATTGACCAACGAGGATTCCACCTGGCTCGGAAGGCTGCTGGTCAAAGGAATAAAGATTCCCATAACGATGAGATTGCGTCCCATCCACGGCATCAGCGAAACCAACAGCGCGAGGCAGACTGTCACCCCGCCTAGAACTCCGACCACTTTCTCATGGGCAAGACAACCGATCCCAAGGGCCAGGATCGGGACGATGAGGAAGATCTTCAAAGAAAAATAGAGCGCCATGCAAAAGACTCCCGTCGCCATAAGAAAATAAGCGAGGTGAAAACCGGGTTTAAAAACAAACGTGAGAATCCAGGTTCCAAGAAGAAAAAGGAAAGTGGTCACACAAATCGGCTCGAGTCTGCCGGACAATGCGCAGTAGGCTGGATGGACAAGGAGAATCGCGAAAGTGGCCCAATAAGCAACTGGCTGGAGAAAAATCTTCCAGGCAATCCTCGCGCCTAGCCAAGCCGAAAGAGTTCCCAAAAGAATCTGGAGCCAAATGATCGGTTGCCAGGAATCGGGGAACATCCATTTTTGAAGTCCTAAAAGGATGGGGTAAGCGGGCATCGACATAGCGGTAGGTTGTCCCTCTAGGAGAAGGCTGTAGGTCCCGACCCAGTTCTCGCCCAATTGGATGAAGAGTTTCTCCGAATCGGTCTTGGGAGCATCTTCAAAATACCCGATGAGAAGGAATCGAATCACAACGCCAAGGGCCAGGAGGAAGACAACGATGGGGACGCGTTTTAATGAAAATGAATCGAGTGGTTCGTGGTTTGTATCTTCCATATGCATTGTCATTATCCCATCGGCGTTGGTCCGATTATGAGGGAGGCGGTATCTCTCCACAATGGGGAATGGACAAGGGGAGAGGGTTTCCCCCTCGAGCGGAGAGTTCTAAAATACCCATCATCTTGAAGTTTGGAGTCTTCTTTCATGTCCATTCAGACTGAAGTCCTCGTCATCGGCGGAGGAGTGATCGGGTGCTCGATTGCTCGAGAACTGGCCCAGGCTGGGGTCGCGGTTGCGATCCTGGAGCGGGGCGAACCTTGTCGCGAGGCCTCACGCGCGGCGGCGGGGGCGTTGATTGCCCGAGCCAACAGTCCCCAAGAGGGGCCACTTCTCCCCTTCAAATTACGGAGCATGGAGATGTTCGAAACTCTGTGCGTGGAAATGGAGGACGAAACCGGGATCGACTCGGGATTCCGCAAGACCGGTGGTATCGATCTACTGCTGACTCAAGAGGAAATAGATGGAGTCGGC
Source organism: Candidatus Omnitrophota bacterium (assembly GCA_029261095.1). Classification (GTDB taxonomy): domain Bacteria; phylum Hinthialibacterota; class Hinthialibacteria; order OLB16; family OLB16; genus JACKFH01. The sequence goes on from JAJDBZ010000214.1 coordinate 7,071, forward strand.
GAATTCATCGAGTGGCAAACAGCGAATGGGATCGAAGCGGAACGGCTGGAGGATGAAGACATTCGGGAACTCGAATCCAATTTGTCGGCGAACATTGAGCACGGGATATTTTTTCCCCGGTTCACACAGGTCCGGACACCCTGGTACACCAAGGCGCTGCTTGCCTCCGCTCTGCGATCGGGCGCTCATTTGGAGACACACACCGAGGTTCTCGATTTCCTGTTGGAGGGTGACCGGGTGATTGGGGTGAAGACCGATCGCGAGGAGTGTTTTGCCGGGACGACCATTCTGGCGGGAGGTCCCTGGAGTTCATCGTTGGCAAAATTGCTGGGTCGCGAAATCCCCGGAGTCCCAGTTAAGGGTCAGATCATCCTTTTGAACGATCGGACGAGACCGGTTCGCCACATTGTCCATTACGGAAAGACCTATCTGACTCCGCGCGATGAGGGGCGTATTGTTGTTGGTTCGACCGAAGAGTGGGTCGGGTTCCAGAGACGGAATACAGTGGATGGGATATCGACCCTGCTCCAAAGCGCGAAGACTTTCTTTCCCTGTCTGAATAGATCCTCCGTGGAGGATATTTGGCATGGGTTCCGCCCATTGACTGTCGATGGTCTTCCCTACATCGGCGGTATCGAGGGGCTTGGCGGTTTTCTTTGTGCGACCGGGCATTATCGGAGTGGAATCATTCTGTCGCCGATTACGGCAAGGGTGGTGACTGATCTCTTAATGGGAAGAGAACCCTCCTTCGACATCGCACCCTTCTCTCCGAATCGGGTGAGCCAGATGGAGGCGGTCGATCTTTCGCCGAGGACGGATCTGCATTGACAGAAATTCCCAACCCTACGGCATCTCTGTCACATGCCAGCAGCAGGAAAGTTGGAAAAAGTCCTCCTCGTTGAGGACCGCATCGCCGGTGACATCGAGGTTCGTGTTGTTGTCATGACGCGAATCGAGCAAAGCCATGAGGTCGGCGGCATCGACTTTATTGTTGACGACAAAATCGGGGATGGGGGCGGGGCATGGGCAGTCGGCCGCTTGGACCTGGATGCACATCGAAAACTCGGAGGTGTCGGCGTGACTAGTTGGGCCATCCCTGACAGTCGCGGTGGCGGTGATGAATTCCTCGGTGGAAGCTTCAACGGGAAGTGTTGCGACAAAGATTGCGTTTCCCTCGTTGTCAGTCGACACCAATTCGAATCCCAAAAACTGTTCCCCTTCTCCATGGAGTGTGGGATCGCACTCTGTGTTCGCGAAGAATTCGATACGAAAGTCGGTGTTGGGTGTGCTCTCGAGGGTCCCGTCGACAAAGGTTTCGCCATCCATTGCTGAGGCGGAGTTCAATACAGGAAAGTTCTGGAGGCCATTGGCGCCGCTATCCTGATCGGGGGGACTTCCGGGGTCGTTCTCGGTGACTCCATTGTTGTTCAAGTCGATCCCAAGGGTGATCGTCCCCTCTTCCCCATTGTCGTAAATCGAATTCCTTAAAATCGAGATTCCTTCGCCGGCATCGGCCCCCAATGCGATTCCATCTTGCCGGCTATGGGCGATAATGTTGCCGGAACCCGACTCTGTGCCCCCGATAGATGTCCCATCCCCTCCCATGGCAATGAGAATCCCGTCGAAATTGTTACCAAGGTCCGCAGTTCCTGCCTGATCGGTTCCAATAGAATTTCCAAAGATTCGGTTTTCGACCGCGCTTGCGCCGTTCAATGTGAGTCCTTCCTGACCGTTCCCGCTGATGAGGTTACAAGCCCCATTGCAACCCTCCCCGGGTGTGGTCGATTCGGTCCCGCCGATCGCGTTGTCTGGCGATTCATCGATTCGAATCCCCTCACTGAGATTTCCGATGGAGAACAGTCCATTGGGAGTGGCGCCGATGTAGTTCCCTTGAATGACATTTCCACTCGCGCCATCGAGAAGACCCAGCCCCGCCAGGGAGTTACCTGAAATCACGTTCCTTAACTCCGGAGTTGTTCCACCGACCGTGTTATCGTCCGAATTCTCGATCTTCACTCCGAGATCGCTGTTCCCGAGGCCGGAGGATCCGGCGGCGTTGATGCCAACAAAATTCCCTCCCACCAAAATGCCGGTCGAAGAGTTATTGATATCGATTCCGTCATCGTTGTCGGAGATCAGATTCCGTTGCGCGGGATTCGGACCCCCAATGCGACAGTTTTGGGTCCCGCTGAGATTGATTCCGTCTTCGAAATTGCCGCTTCCGTTTGAACCACCGACACTCGTTCCGATGAAACAACCTTCGATCGCGATGTCGGATCCTCCCTGCACGAGTATCCCGTTCTCACGGAACCGGCCGATTGCCAGACCCCGTATGGTGGTCTCACTCCCGCTAATGATGAGTCCAGAGGAATTGAAAACATTGATTCCGTCCAGTTCGATCTTCAGTATTGCATTGATCGGTTGGTCAATCGGGTTCGAGTTGGGGACCGCGTCGTCGGCCGGGTTGGCGGTCTGACTTCCTTGAGTGAATCCATCGATGGTGACCGCCTCAGTGATCTCCGGATATCCCGACTGCGGGGAGATTGTATGCGGACCATTGGTGGGGATGTTGAACTCGATGAAATCCTCCCCGGAGGAAGCGTTTGCGTCTATGATAGCCTGGCGCAAAGAACCCGCGCCTGAATCGCTTGTACTTTCGACAACGAAAGTCGCGGCGAATACATAGGGGGAAATGAGTATCGCGACGATGAAAAGGACGATGGATGAGGCGGTTGATTGGGACACGATTCAACTCCGGGAAAACGAGATTG
>JAJDBZ010000215.1 GCA_029261095.1 Candidatus Omnitrophota bacterium
CCGCGCATGATGGATGCGGTCCTTCATTTCGAGGAGAAAAGCCTCATAACCCCTGGGCTCGGTTGTCATGACAGGGGATCACCTCCGAAACCCAATCACTGCATTTAAGTACACTTACCATGGTCGGAGCGGGTTGTCATCCTGCTCCTTAAATCGGGTCGCCATGGGGCGCATATTTAGATATAATAGCCGACCCTTTCAAAAGATTTGATCCACGCACAAAGGGAGCGAACCATGTTCGAAAGAACCATCGATACCAATCTGAGATTACGGCAACTCCAATTGGAGGACGCGGAAGAACTTTTCCAATTGGTCGACTCCAACCGTGAGCGATTGCGGGAGTGGTTGCCTTGGTTGGATGGGGCGACCGGTGCGGAGTCTCAGCGTGAGTTTATTCGGGGAACACTCGAACAGGAGTCGGCAGGGTTGGGATTTGTTTGCGGAAATTTCCGTAAGGACCGGATCGTCGGAGTGGTTGGGTATCATCCCATTCGGTGGGCGAACAAGTCGGTGGAGATTGGGTATTGGCTCTCCGCTTCGGCGGAGGGCCGTGGGATGATGACTCGATGTGTCCAGGTGTTGATCGATTACGCCTTTATCGAACTCGGCTTGAATCGTGTCACCATCCCGGTCGCAGTCGGTAACGCTCGAAGTCGCGCCATTCCTGAACGACTCGGCTTCAAAAGTGAGGGAGTGATCCGCGACGCCGAATGGCTTTACAATCACTATGTGGATCATGTGATGTATGCGGCGCTCAAGAAGGATTGGGATCGGGATTCGGGGCGATGTCTGGCGTAGGGCAAGGTTGACATTGGTTAAAACCAACTCCCGGTTATTTGCCCTTTGAAAGCAACTTCGAATCTTGGAGCTAAATCCAAGACCAGGCGGGGAGATATAGCGGATAATAACCATCGGATGGGAATCCGATAGGGAAAAGGATCGAGGCAGAGCCACGATCCAGCAACGGGAGGAATCGGATGCAGAAAGGGATCGATGCGCAGTCACGATCCACCAGAGCATAAATTACTTTGAGGCGAGCGAGGTCGGTTTTTCATTAGAAGACCGAGGTTTTGGCGGAGCGGCGTTGAGACGAACCACCAGCTCCGCTTCCAGCGCGTCGGCCACCCTTCGCAGCATCCGTAGCGAATGTCCCTCATAATCAGGCGATTCGATCCGGCTGATCTGCTGCTGTGTCGTGCCCACCCTGTGCGCCAATTCTTTCTGCGAAAGACCCGCTTTCTCTCGCAGTTCAGCCAGTTGAAGAGCGACATCCCATGCCTTTCCGGCACGCTCGAAACGTCGCGCGAATTCTGGATCGCGCAGGTGGTCCTCAAGATAGGAATCGAAGTTGGTCTTGGTCATCTCTTGTCCCTTTCCAGCCAGTCCCTCATTCGCTCCAGTGCGGTCTCCCGGTCTGGTTTCGGAATCTTTTGTGCCTTGTTCCGGATTCCATGGACGGCGACGATCCGCCTTCCTTCCATGAAAAAATAAAGGACCCGAGTATTCAGTTTGCCGACATGCCGCAGTTCGAATAAGCGATCGCCAATCGCTTTCGAAAGCGGGGCTCGGTGGTATTGACGGTTCCTCAGTTTATCGAGACCAGCGACTACCGCCGCATGGTCATCAGGATCCGTCTTCATCAGTTCATCGATAAAATCCCGAACAGGACAATTCCCCTGTTCCGTTTCATAAAACTCTACTGTGAAATCCATTTTTTATCAACACCAAAATTGATGTATGACTCCTTAGGAAACCCCAAGACACTCTGTCTAACCAATCACTTTTTCGGAGAACCTTTTCCAGTCTTTCGAAGCTTGGCGTTTACTGCACTTACATACACTTAACATTCCGGACCTGGCTTGTCACCCTCTTTACGCCTTTGCCAGGTCGATACAGGAAATCCCCTCCAGATTGCGTTTGACCTGCTCGGTGGGATTCGACAATCCGTTTGACCGGTAAGGGTCCCCTCCCTAACATCTCATTGGAGGTGGTATTCGTCATGGTTAAACCAAAGATATTTCTGTTTCTGGTCATTGGGATCGTGATTCTGATCCCACCCTCACACGCTGGAGAAGAGAACATGCTCCCCCTAATCGATCTCTCCAATCAAACTGATCGTCACATTGTGATCGCCCAAGGGACCGAATCGGTTTACCAGGGTCATCCCACCACGCTGCTCATGCCGGACAACCAAACGATTTTCGCTGTCTGGTCGGTGGGTCATGGCGGACCCGCCGGGCCGATGGCCCGGAGCGATGACGCGGGTCTTACCTGGACACGGTTGGATGACCGACTCCCCAAGAACTTTTCCAACCATGAGAACTGTCCGAGCATCTACCGTCTGGTGGACCCGCAAGGGAAAGAGCGTCTATGGGTGTTCTCGGCGAGACCGGAGATGCCGAGGATTGTGAGTGAAGATAGCGGAGAGACCTGGAAAGAGATGGAGCCGCTCGGGCTCCCATGTGTCATGACATTCAGTAGTGTGATCCAACGGAAGGACGGAACTTATCTCGGGATGTATCACAGACGGTTCGGCGAAACGGATCCAAAACCTCTCCAGGTGATGCAGACAATCACGAGAGATGGCGGTCTGACCTGGTCGGATCCGGAGGCTGTGACCGAACCCCGCGCAGACAAAGACCCTTGCGAACCTTTTGTCTTCCGCTCGCCCGACGGGAAGGAATTCGGTTGTTTGATGCGGGAGAACCACCACAAAGGCCGGAGCCTGATGATGTTTAGCCAAGATGAGGGGAAGACTTGGAGCGAGTCGGTCGACACCCCCTGGGGGCTGACCGGCGATCGACACATGGGAGTTCAAACAAAGGACGGTCGGTGGGTCATCGCCTTCCGAGACCGCGCGCTGGATAGCCCGTCCCTGACTCATTTCGTCGCCTGGGTCGGAACCTATGAAGACATCCGCGAGGGACATCCCGGCCAGTATCGAATCAAACTCCTTCACAGCCACAAGGGTTTCGATTGCGGTTATCCGGGAATGGAGATTTTACCCGATGGCACCATCGTGGCGACCACCTACATCAGGTATCAACCGGGCACTGAAAAACATTCGGTGGTGAGCACTCGGTTTAAGATCGAGGAGACGGACGAGATGTCGCAAGGAGAATAGGTGAACGCGTGTCGCATGAATCGGTCGAAATTTTTCATAACTCGCATTCCGGATCGCATTACGAACTATGACCAAACAGCAACCGACTCCCATAGTGTCCCACGAGGATATCGAACGTATCATCCGGAGAAACTTCCCTTCAAACTCCCTGAAGTCGGTCATCAAGATACTCGAGGAATACAAGGGGACCGGCGAAAAGGAGGAGTGCTATCGAGTCTGGGCAGCCATCTTAAAACTGGCCGAGGGGCATGTTGGAAAGCTGCGGATGGAGATTCAATCGGCCAATTTCGATTACCGTGATGTCATCGCTGCGGCCGAATACCCCGAATACTCACAATCTGGACAGCGTATCCACTCGCTACCCGAAGACGAACAGGAGCAAATCATCGCCAGCGATTGGGACCAATACCAATCGTGGTTTCACAAGGGATCTCGATCGACCGACAGGGTCGCCCAAAAGAGGAAGCGAGCAGTACCGCTACCTCCGGGGGTTGGGCCTATTCCAATCCAAGCATTTGCGATGGGGGGATGTGGATGTGTGGGGGCCTTTTTGTTCCTCGGATTATTTTCATTAATGATGGGCAGAGGCTTCTTCTTCGATCTACTGGGACTCATCTTTCTATTCGTTTGCGGCGGAGTCCTGGGATTGGTAGGATTGGCCTTTTATAAGAAGGGGAAGGAAGACACGGGAGGGAAGTAAGAGTGATACAGCAACGCCTCCTGGAATTAATCACGGACCCTGGTTAAACCCCCGCGGCCTTCAGGACAATGTGAAAAATACCAGTCTCGTATTCACCCTGCTCAGTCTTCACCTTCTCGATATCGATGGCCAATGACTTCTTGAAGAGCGAGTCGGGCTCATTCCTGGGATCGTCTTTGAAATAAAGTTGGGTAACGAGGGTCTGATGACCCGCCGCTTGGATCATGTAATGGATGTGGCTGGGTCGCCATGTCGATCTTCCTAATTGGTAGGCTCCGGGGTGGATGGTTTCGAATTCATAATACCCTTTCTCGTCAGTGAGCATCCGAGCGCGGTAGTGGAAATCGTCGGGGGTGGTCACTTCGGTCACCTTGTTGTTGTCGTATTCACCTTTGTCATTGGCTTGCCAGACGTCGAGGGTAGCCATAGGCAGTGGGGATTCGGTGGCGAGAGACCAGACCTGCCCCCGAATAACCAGGGGGGTCCCGGGTTCGAAGAGTGGGGTGAGTTTCGCGCGGTAGGGTGCGCCAGCCATGTGAAACGGACCCAGAGCGTCGTCTTCGGTCGGTTCCAACGAAGTGTTGATAGGCCCGTTCTCTTTCAAGGCATCGACAAGTAGACGATCTTTTCCATGAGGGTTTGCAGCGTCTTCGGTAGGTCCCCCAGGAAGGGTCAACCTCCGTGCCCCGATGCTGGCGATTCCAAGTCCCGCTGTCCCCAAAAACCCGCGACGAGTCGTGATTCGTGTCATGGCTTCCACCTCCCGATTTTATCATGATGTCACGGATTTCATGCCTGAGGGAGGGGAAGTTTTGAAAAACTTGACACCGGATGTCAGATCAGTATGATTTGGTGGTGTTCCTAACCGAGCAGGAGTAGCTCAGCTGGTAGAGCGCCACGTTGCCAACGTGGTTGTCGCGGGTTCGAACCCCGTCTCCTGCTCCATTTTTATTTTTGCAGTGTAATAGATGGAACTGGGCCAACTGCCAAACCCCCGGAAAAACAGCGGTTGCGGTTGACATTGCGCGTCTTTTTCGGTATCAAATCGGGTTTGTTGGCTGGTCTACCTGGACTTAAGTACCCAAATTCACCAGGAATTGGCACCCAAACAACATAATACCTACCCCGTTCCCAAAGGTTTCGGGGGATTTGTCATGGAGAAAACGATGAAAAGTGGTATTCACCCTGAAAATTACCGCGAGGTCTGTTTCCGCGATGTCTCGGCGGATGTGACCTTTGTCACCGCCTCGACAGTCGAGACGGAAAAGACGATTACACTCGAGGGGACCGAGTACCCGCTCGTCGATTTGGATGTCTCTCAGTACTCGCATCCCTTTTATACAGGGCACCAACGCTTGTTTGACCGCGAAGGTCGTGTCGACAAGTTCAAGAAGAAATACAACCGGAAATAAGGCTGTCTCACAAGGAGCAGATCAATGGCAAGCAAAAGCAAAGGCGGTCGCCGGACCATCATATTGGAATGCACCGAGGCCCCAGGAACTTCCAGGTATTCCCTCGTGAAGAATTTCCGTAACAGCCCCGACCGGATTGAGCTGAAGAAATACAACCCGAGACTCCGGAAGCACACCCTGCACCGCGAGAAACGCTAGATTCGAATAAGAGAAGGAACGAACCGAGGAGATTTTTGAATGGCCAAAACAAGTCAAGTTGTCCGCAACAACAAGCGGAAAAGAATGGGCGAAAACCAGAAGGCTGTCCGAGCTGAACTGCGTAAAACCGCAATCGATCCGAATGTCTCCGACGAGGAGCGGGAAAAAGCTCGGTTTAAATTGCAATCGCTACCTCGCAACGGCGCTGCAAACCGATTCACAAACCGTTGCCTGATCACCGGGCGCCGTCATGGGGTCTACCGCAAGTTCATGATCTCCAGGATCGTTCTTCGTGAAATGGCCCACGAGGGACTCATCCCCGGGCTCAAGAAATCCTCCTGGTAAAGGATATAAAAAGAATACACAGAAAAGCCCGTCAGATTGACGGGCTTTTTCATTTTTGCCGCTCTCGCGTCATCCCCGCCCCTTGGTTACCACGGCTCCTTCGTCATCCCCGCAAAAGCGGGGATCCAGAGCAGGCCGCTGGCGGGTCGGCGCGCTGGATTCCCAATCAAGTTGGGAATGACGGGAGGCCGTTGGGAATGACGGAAGGCCGTTGGGAATGACAGATCACATTCCAAAGCCCGAAGGCAGCCCCTGAGTTCTTCTCAGCAACGAGATCTGGCCGATGTGATACCCCGCATGGACTTGTTCCACATTCAAAAGTGCGCCGACCGTGGGAAAGATATCCCGAGTCATCGAATGCTCCCAAACGGGCCGGGAGAGATCTTCATCAGACATGGAGTTCAAGAGGAGGATGGCGTTGTCGATCACACGGGAGAAATTGGAAAGGAGTTCCTCGGCACTGGGATAGCGACTTGGATCGTTCGTAGGTTTCGAACCGATATTGAAGAGTTCATGGTAATTCCCAGGGAGGACCGGTTCCCCGCCCAAAGAAGGGACAAGTTCGTGGTCGATCGCCCAGACGAGGTGCCCGGCATTCCAGAGGATATGGGAGGTCGACTGGCCGGATTGGTGGGCACTCTGTTCGGGGGTGATTTCACCCGTGAAGGCGGTGGGCATCATCTTCTCCTTCAAAAAGATGAGACCCTGGATGTGATGCTGAACCAATGTGTTGTCTGCCGCGACTGCTGTTTGGGACATCATGAAATTCTCCTTTTACCACAATATTAGTTGACCGGTCATTTAATTTCGACCGTTAAAAAAACTCAGTTCATGCTCGGTTCGAGTTCCTCCCGGGGGTTGGGGAGCAACATGAGCAGCCCCTTTCGGTAGATGTCGCTAATAATCTCGGGTGAATTGTTCGCTTTCGCGAGGAGGGTCATCCCTTGGAAATAAGCGACAAGCGCCTTTGCGGAATCCCCCGGATCGACTCCCTGAAACTCCCCACTCCCCTGCCCTACTCGGATCTGGTCAGCGAAAAAAGACTCCATGGCGCCAAAACATTTCGCCACCCGTTGTTGGACTTCCGAGTCCACTGTGGTCAGTTCGAGTGTGAGGTTGCCGATCGGACAGCCCGGAAAGATATTTTCGCAGGCTTCTTTGATTTGGCAGGCCATCCCGAAAACCGACTCGAAGAAGGCTTCGAATTTTTTGATAGTGGGAATTTCCTGGAAAAAAATCTGTTGGAGATGGGAGGCCATGAATTGTTGATGCCCGTCGATGATGGCGAGGACAAGTTCTTTCTTCGAAGGAAAAAAGTGATAAAAGCTCCCTTTGTTGACCCCTGCCTCCTCGCAGATCTCCTGCACACCGACAGCGTTATACCCTCGGGTGTGGAAGAGGCGGCTGCCTGCTTCGATCAGTTTCTCTTTGGCGTCGCTGGTTCGTCCCATGGTTCTGTGTGGCCGGATTATAATTGACCGGTCAGTACACTATAGGGAATGCCCAAGGGACCTGTCAAGGTGCGACAGAGAGATTCGAACGGTGGAAGTCCTGGCATCAATCGCCTTCGACTGCCAAGTTCTCTTCGATGGAGAGAAATACCAACTCGGCTAGGTCATGGAAGATAACCTCTGACCCCGTAACTCTGACTAAAAAATTTCCGATCGCTCGGGCCTCCATCGGCCTTGCGAGCCCCCACATCTCCTCCGTATTCTCCTTGGCCCATTTCGCCTCCTTTGCGGAGGCATATTGGACATACAATACCGCCCCTTTTTCTCTGCGAAAATTGATTCCCTGATGGTGGATCGAAAGGTAGTCCTTTCCGTAGATCCGCTGAAAGAGAGGAGTGATCCCTAGATCTTTGATGGAATAAGTGTGATCAAGTTCGATCTCCAAAACATTCCCGGATTTGACTCGCATTCGCTCCAATTCTCGATTCTCCGATTTGAACTCGACGGAGGCAGGAAGTTGATTAAGAATGTGCAGACAAACCAGCAATCCGAGTAACGGGAAGGAGGTTTTCCGGATCAGGGTCTCCAATTTGCGGTGGAGTGACCGCCGATCGATTTGTTTGTGACCCTCGTTAGTCGAATAAGTTGTTTGGACGTAAGGAGTCATGCTCGGAGTCTCCTTTTTGGAATATCTGGACCGCATGGAATTCATTCGTAAGTTGACCAATTCGCGACTCCGCTGAGGATGATCGATTCGTTCAACTGCAAAACGAGGACCCCCGAGTAGTACGGGCTCCCCGCGTAGATGATATCGAGCCCAGGATGCTGATCGATGGAGGCGGCGAGGAGCGCCCCGCTGTATCGAACTCCCTCAGCAACGAGAGAAACTGGCGCAAAGGTTCCCGCGCCATCCAGGTTCTCAACATAAAGGAGAGCGTTGCTCCCTCGGTCGGTGGTGAGAACATCGACATCCCCATCGAGGTCCATGTCTCGCACTTGAATCGAACCCGGAAAACTAAGCCCGTCTGCCACCGGCCGCTCGCCGCCAAATGTCCCGAGGCCGTCTTCGTTTCGGAACCAGATCACACGGAGGGCGTTGTCTAAATGGACCACCACATCGGTCGCGCCATCCGAGTCCACATCGGCGACCTCAAATCGTTGCGTGGCGAAATCCGTTCGGATGGAGACGATTTTCTGCGCTCCAAAGGTTCCTTGCCCGTCCGTGTTCTCGTACCAAGCCAGTTTTTGGTCACTCACGGAGGCTGATAACGCGTCGAGATCGCCGTCTCCATCCAGATCGGTCAGGTCGATATCGCGCGGAACTATGACGGCGGTAGTGATGATGTTCGGGGAGGAAAAGGTCCCCGACCCATCCGTGTTTTCCAGCCAGATAATCTTATTCTCTTTCCCGGGAACCAGCAGAAGATCATTGTCCCCGTCGCCGTCGATATCGCCGACTTTAACCGGGCAATAGAAACCCCAATCGAAGGAGAGTATGGGCAGTCGTTCGCTGAAACCGCCTAAACCGTCTTCATTGCGGTACCATCCGATATTGTCCCAGACGGTGGAAACGATATCCAAATCGTTATCGCCATCGAGGTCCGCCAGCGCTACGATGCGAGGATTCAAGATCGGTATATCCACCGCCTGTTGGGGACCGAACACCCCATTCGCGTCCAAGTTCTCGAACCAGGAGAGGTGCATTGGCCCGTTATTCGCCATGCAAACAATATCCTTGTCTCCATCCCCATCGATGTCCCCCGCCGCGACTGAGTCCACTCCAATGACCCCCAGAGAAAGGATTTCCTGGGGGCCAAAATCCCCCAGCCCATCAAGGCTTGGGTACCAAGCCACCTTGTTGTCCGAACTCGATGCCGTGACCACATCGGGCTTGCCATCGGAATTCAGATCCGTCGCAATGACCGCCCTGGGACCGCGGAGGTCGGTGGTAATGAGTCTCTTGGTCGAGAATGAACTCGCGCCTCCGAGGTTCTTAAACCAGAAGGCTTCGCCCGCAGAGTTTGCTCCAGGCTGTCTCGAGACACCCACCACATCCATCTGGCCATCGCGATCGATGTCGGAAGCAAATGCGGAAAGGGTCGACTCGGCGCTTGCGGTAATCACCTTTTGAGAACTGAACGTTCCCAACCCATCGGTGTTGTCGTACCAGACAATCGAGTCGTTCGCGGGCAGCGCGGCTAGAACATCCTGGTCCCCATCGCCGTCCAGATCGGCAGGCAGGAGCCGGATCAATGTGTCACCCGGTTGATCGATGATTCTCTGGGGAGAGAAACCTGTGGCATTTCCCAGGTTCCGAAACCAGGAGATTTCGGTATCGGCGACCGAGCCGCACAGAATGTCTAAGTGGGAGTCCCCATCGATATCGGCCAACCCGAGGCTGTACGCGCCATCCACATCGCCGTTCGTCGCGTTTCCGACATGGTTGTCGGGGTCGGGGCTGTTCACGACAATCAGGGTGCTGAAATTTCCGAGACCATCGAGGTTCTCGTACCAGGATATTTTGTCGTCGAAAAAAGAGGTCGCCACCACATCGTTATCCCCATCGCCATCGAGGTCTCCAGCGAGCACGTCAGTGGGGCTGTTCGGATTCCCTTCTGCGCCACGTGGGTGGGCGTCGTCTTCGATTCCATCGGGATCGGGAATACTGAGCACGCGTTGGGGCCCAAAGGTTCCCTTCCCGTCGATGTTGGGGAACCAGGCGATCTTGTCGTCTCCGTGGGATGCGCAGATGACATCGATGTCCCCATCGCCATCAAGGTCCGCCGCGTCGATGGCGTTGATTCCGACCGAGTCGCCACTGATTTCATTGTATCGTTCATTGTCCGGATCGGGGATGTTGACTGTCTTCTGTAAGCTAAACTCTCCTGTCCCAGCAATATTTTCGAACCATCCGATTCTTCCCTGGCGTTCACCTCCAACGAGAACATCGAGATCCCCGTCGCCATCGATGTCGATAGAGAGGATGTCTACCGGCTCGCTGGTGGCGGGTCCGGTGATGACGCGGGGTGTTCCCAGATTCAAGGAGAACGCACTTCCCCCTAAAAGTTGGACAGACAAAAGGGTAGCGATGGCCGCCATGGGTAGGCGGCAAGAAACGATCTTGCACATAAGGGGCACCTCAAAATTTGGAGTTTATGAATCGAGCAATTAGTTTGCGTTCAAATTTTTTGTTGGGTCCATTCCATTGCGAGTTTTACCCTCTCGGGTTACTGGCCGATAGCCACGAGTTCAACCGGTTCGATCGGTTGGCCTTGAACGACCTCGACGAGACGGCTCGTCCCTTCCTTGGCTTCTTCGGCGTGAAGTCGGAAAGGTTCGACTTGGATATAGTGTTTTCCCGGAGAAACATGCTCGAGTTGGAACCGGCCTTGTTCATCCGTTTCGACCGTTGGATCGTAATAACGGTTCCCGGTTCCATCCGAGGATTGGGCTCGCACCGCCAGATTGGATACGGGTCGTCCTTGTGGGTCGACCACTCTTCCAGTAACACTGCTAGGTCGATTCAAAGCGATAGTGACATCGGTCAGCCGGTCTCCCGGTTGGGTTTTGAAAGGTCCCCAAACCCCATTAGCCCAGGTGCGCCACTCGCGGAATGCCCCATCGTGCGCGATTAAGTTGTACTGAGTCTCTTTGCTGGCGGGGAGCCACATCTCGAAGCGACCGTTCTCATCCGATTCATAGCTGTATCTGGTGTCCCCAGTCAGGGAGTTCCCGGTTCCTGTCAACGCGGGTGCGATAGTTGCCCCCGCGACTGGGTCGCCATTGGGATCGATGACTCGACCTTGGATCGAAACGGCCGGTTCCACGAAGATGACCACGGTGTCCATCCCCGGTTGAAGGTTGAATTCCAAGCGGTCGAAATTCCTCTGCAATCTTTCCGGCTTATCGGGATCAATCAGAGAAAGTCGCTGGAATTCCTTAACACACTCCTCCGACCACCAGCGGCCCAACTGTTCGGAGTCGACACTGAATTCGAAGTTGCCGGGCTGCATCCCGAGGATCTCCAAGACACCGTTCTTGTCGGATGTCCCCTCCACCCCTTTGTCCGTCCGATTCCA
>JAJDBZ010000216.1 GCA_029261095.1 Candidatus Omnitrophota bacterium
GTCATGTCAGTCTCGATGAACCCGGGTGCGATTGCGTTGACTAAGATATTTCGAGAGCCGAGTTCTTTCGCAAGGGATTTAGTCAGTCCCAAAACCCCGGCTTTGGCAGCCGAGTAATTGGCTTGTCCGGCATTGCCGGAAACTCCGACCACCGAGGACAAGTTGATCAGTCGCCCTCCGTCCTCGTTTTTCATCATTGGTCGAACCACCGATTTACAACAGAGGTACACCCCCCGAAGGTTTGTTTCGATCACTTCATCCCATTGATCGGGTTTCATCCTGAGAAAGAGACCATCCCGGGTAATCCCGGCATTGTTTACAAGAACATCGATGCGTCCTGCCTCTTTGATAATGCTTTCGAAATAGACATTTACTGCATCCGCCTTCGAGATGTCGCAGACCCCGCCCTTCGCTTTGTTTTGAAGTTTCTCTTCGGCGGTGGAGGCGCTTTCCTCGCTACGTCCCGTGAAGTAAACCTGAAAACCATCCGATAATAGCCTTTTTACGATGGCGAAACCGATTCCCCGAGTACCACCTGTGACCACAGCAATTCTTTGTGACATCTTGTTCATCCTTGAATCCCGAATTTGAGTGGAACCGATTATGACCTTGAACGGGTTGTTCTTTCAATCCGATTTAGTGGGTAAGGAGGAAAAGAATGACCATTGACCAATTGTCATCAGATCCTTAGGATTCTTAGATCCTATAGGAGGTTGTTTTCTATCAATGACCGCTCAAGCCGACGAGAGAAGAAGCACAGTCCAGCACGATATATTGGCAGTCAGCAAACAGGAGCCTTGGCTCCACTTTGCTAAGAAGATTCTCAGAAAGAGCGACCATGCCCATATCCTGAAGGATCTCGATGAAATACCGAGATTGGTTGCCAAAGGGATGCACTTCGATGTGCTCATGATCTCAAGTGAACTCATCCCATCCAAAATAAAAGAATTTGAAGAGCTTCTTACCAAAGCGGGAGCGGATCGTGTCTGGGCTCTTGAGGAGTCCCACGATGAACACCAACGGATCAATGATAAGCACTTGAAAGAGCTCGGGGTGCAGGTTACGGACCGTCCCGAGAACAGTAAGGCCATGCGCCGAGTCCTCAAAATGATCTTTAGTGACGAATAGCGAGCAAGGGGGAGACGACCGCACGACCCACGACTGTGAATTGTGGGACTTTTTATGACTTCCGCACTCTATTTCGCACTCTTCTCCAGCAGCCTCCTGGTCAGTCTATTCATCACGGGGAGATCGATTGGCTGGGCCCATTCGTGGGGAGTCTTGGACGAACCGGGGGATCGAAAAGTCCATACGGTTACTAAACCACGCATCGGCGGTCTCGGTATTTTCGCCGGTTTTTTTGTCACATTACTGAGCGCGGTCTCTATCGTTTCTTTTCTGCCCCTGAGTTGGTATCCACACTCTATCGCAAACCTCGTTGAAACTCACCGCACGGGGATTCAAACACAGGTCATTCCATTCGCTGGCCTCATGATAGGTGGTCTGATCGTCTTCATGGGTGGTTTTCTTGACGACTGCAAGAACCTGTCGCCCAAAGTCAAATTGCTGTGGGAAACGGTTGGAGTTCTCTTCCTCATAGGATCGGGATATCGACTCGATTTTCATAAAGTCATTTGGAACGACCCAATGGGCGAGTACCTGATTTCGATCCCATTCACCATTATCTGGACCTTATTCCTCATCAACGCCTTTAATCTCCTGGACAACATGGATGGGCTTTCCGCCGGCGTCTGTGCGATCACCACTTCGTTTTTCGCCATCTATGCGCATTGGCAAGGTGAGATTTTCTTGGCCGCTTCTATGGCCTGTCTAGTCGGAGCGCTCCTGGGTTTCCTGAAATACAACTGGCACCCATCTCGAATCTTCATGGGAGATGGGGGGGCACTCTTGATCGGGTTTCTCGTTGCTGCCTTCACCTGCAAGTGCACCTATTTCATATCCACGCCCGATTCCATTCTGGAATTGTTTCTTCCCTCAAAAAACACCTCGACAGAGCAAGGCCTCCTGAGCATCCTCACTCCGCTAGTGATCATGGCGGTTCCAATTTTTGATACCACTTCGGTCATCCTCATTCGATTAAAGAACCGGAAACCCATTATGGTGGGGGATACGAACCATTTCTCTCATCGACTCGTTGCACTGGGCATGAGTCAAAAAAGTGCGGTTGAGGTGATCTATCTGGTAACGATCTTTACGGGACTGGGAGCCTTAATCCTGCGAACAGCGTCGGTCACGCAGGCCTCCCTCGTCTTGCTACAAGTCTTGTCTGTATTTGGAATGATTCTTGTTCTAGAACGTGGGCGCAAAAAGTCCCTGGCGGAGAATAGTGATTTCTCGGATCGTTGACGCAAGATTTCGGAGAAACGAAAGGGCTCTTTTCTAGCGGTGACGGTAGGTGATTCTTCCTTTGTTGAGGTCATATGGGGACATTTCGACAGTCACTTTGTCACCCTGCGTAATGCGGATATGGAAACGACGCATCTTCCCTGAAAGGTGAGTTAACACATTGTGACCGTTGGTCAGTTCCACTCGAAACATTCCGTTGGGGAGGACTTCATCTACCACTCCCTCCACTTGAATCTGATCTGCTTTTGGCATGCTACTCCTCTTTTTGGTTTGAACCGTCCGTAGATTGAAAACTCTTCCATGGGAAAAACCCAAAACAGGTAGGATAGTCCTGCCCATTCAGGGAGTCAAGAATGAAGCCTTTGCAGGGGTTTTCCTTCGCTCGGTTCAGTTGACGAGAGCCTGCCAATCCTAGGGTTCCACCGGAAGTTGTTCCATGAAGGCCCTCATCTGTTCCATGAAAAGGATGAGGTCTTCGAAATCGATCCTATTGTCGTCGTTCAGGTCCGCGGACCGTGTCACCATAGCCGCGACAGTCTGTGTGAAAGTGGGCGTCTCGGTTTCAGTCACCCCTAGGGTTCCCGTCGCAGTAGGAGTGTTGGTATTGGCCATCGTTTCCGTGGGAGTATTGGTGAAGGTATTCATTAGGGTCTCAGTCGGTGTGAGTGTAAAAGTGGCGGTGGAACTAGGAGTCTGAGTGGGGGTTGGAGTTAAAGTAAAAGTAAAAGTTCCCGTTGGAGTCTCAGTCGGTCCCTCGGTTAATTGGGGAATCCCATCGGTCGTTGTTCCGACAAAAACGCCGCGAACGATGGCTCCATTTAACCCCATATCTGGGTTCTGGACTTCGGTGAACTCGAATTCGAATCGGAGAATCCCCGTTACAGAGTCCGAACCGATTAATGGAGCAATCACTGTATCCATATAAAAATCTCCGGAACTCCCGAAGCTTTCCTTTTTGATCACCACGACTGTGGCGCTCATGATGTTTTGATCCGGGAACGCGAAATTATCTTCGCCGCCCTGTGTATCCGGAGTCATTGTGGCGTGGTCAAAGATCCCGCCCAATTGATTGTCGCCGAAGGATGCGGATAGGCCATCGGGCGCACCGGATTGTTCCCCCAATGTGGTCACTGAACGCCCGATGAATGGGTTGGCTCTTGTGCCGAAGATTGTTCCACCAGTGATTAATACATTAAAGGTTCGACCTTTGGATACAGTCGACTCAATGTCGAAAGTACCCGTCGTGAAACGAATGACATCACCCACATATTCGTCTTGTTCGAAGGGAACGCCCGGAAACTGCACCGTGAAATAGGATAGGGCAGAGGGAAAATTTGGATCCGACTCGTTTAGATTTGCTGGCTGGTCGCTTACGATATCATCCGTAGTGCCAATGAGGTGATCGGGTCCGGGGTAGTGGTTGAGTAAGGAGACATCCGCGAGCAGTGAAAACGATAATTGATCGGTTTGAGCCGTTGCTGCAACTGTGAGAACAAATGATACTACCAAGACTTGCAGAGTCCAAAGAAACTTCATCCTTAATTCCACCCATTCCATAGATATTCTCTAATGCGTTTCGATAGTACACCAGTTCTCTGGTATTGTATTAGCCCGTCCAAACTAAAGTAACATATAAAACCGATCCGACATGTTGGATTGTAGCTACGGGCTTGCCAATTCCGGTCCGATTACCTCATTATTGATTCAAGTTTTCCTTCTACCGGATTACTGAGAGGGCTTTGACCTATGGACTTTTCATCCTATGAAACAGACGATTTCTACGACGAAATAATCACGCCGGAGAATGAACCGCGTCCCAGCGCCAGAAAACTTGTTGAAAAAATTCACAGTCTCCTTGATGGTGAGATTGAACGACGCCAACGTTCTGCGGAAGCGACTCTCTTCGACATGGGAATCACATTTACCATCTATCAGGGAGACAAAAGCACCGACCGGATATTTCCATTCGATATCATTCCACGAATCATCCCCAGTTCGGAATGGGTTCAGATCGAGAATGGCCTTAAGCAAAGAATTCACGCGCTAAACCTGTTTATTAACGATGTGTACAACGAAGGAAAAATCTTTTCCGATGGTGTCATCCCTGAAGATCTGGTGAAATCCAGCCAGGCTTTCCGTAAACAATGTATCGGCCTTCAACCGCCTCAAGGTATTTGGTGTCACATTACGGGAACCGATATCATCCGACACAGCGACGGGGAGTATTATGTCCTTGAGGACAACCTTCGTAGCCCGTCCGGCGTGTCCTACGTTCTCGAAAACCGGCATGTTCTCAAGCGGACTTTCCCTCAAGTGTTTCAAGCCTCGGGTGTCCGTCCCGTTGTTGACTACCCGAACAAACTCCTGGAAACCCTACAACATCTGGGAGGGGGATTCGAAGCGAACCCGAATGTGGTGGTCCTGACCCCTGGGGTCTACAACTCGGCCTATTTCGAACACTCTTTCCTAGCACAACAGATGGGAATCGATTTGGTCGAGGGTCGGGACTTGGTGGTCAACGATGACCATGTTTTCAAGCGAACCACCAAAGGGTTTGAGCATGTGGATGTCATCTACCGTCGGATCGATGACGATTTCCTGGACCCAGAAGTGTTTCGACCGGAATCCTTTTTGGGGGTGCCTGGGATTTTTGAAGCATTTCGAAAAGGAAACGTGGCCCTCGCCAATGCTCCCGGAGCGGGAATCGCGGACGATAAAGCGGTCTACGCTTATGTGCCGGAAATCATCAAGTATTACCTGGGGGAAGATGCCATCCTGGCCAATGTCCCGACTTATATCTGTGACCGCGATAAAGAATTGAAATATGTTCTGGAACATTTGGATGAATTAGTCGTAAAGGCGGTCAATGAATCGGGCGGGTACGGGATGCTGGTAGGTCCCCACTCCACCGAAAAAGAACGCAAAGAATTCGCCGAAAAGATCCGAGCCAATCCTAGAAACTACATCGCCCAACCCACCCTAGCTCTATCACGGGTTCCGGTGATCGTAGACGATCATTTCGAGGGACGTCATGTGGATCTGCGCCCCTACATACTCTTTGGGGAAGAAATCTATGTTCTACCCGGTGGGTTGACTCGAGTCGCCCTTAGAAAGGGATCCTTGGTCGTCAACTCATCACAGGGTGGTGGCAGTAAAGACACCTGGGTCCTCCATGAGGACGAGCCACTCGGATAATGATGATATCGATAGAGCCTGAGAGGATACTTGAGAGATGCTAAGTCGCGTGGCGGATGCCATTTATTGGATGTGTCGATACATCGAACGAGCCGAAAATGTCGCCAGGTGTATTGATGTAAACCACTACCTGATGATGGATATGCCCGAAAAAGGAAAGGGTGAATGGGCTTCGTTGATCCGTGTGACAGGGGACCACCAATCCTTTGTCGAGCGGGTTGGAGAAGCGACCGAAGAGAACGTTATCGATTTCCTCACATTCGATCCTGAGAATCCCAACTCGATACTATCCTGTGTCCGAGCAGCTCGCGAAAACGCGCGCTCGATTCGCGAAGTTATTTCCTCAGAAATGTGGGAACAGATAAACCGATTTTTTCTGATGGTCACAAATCCACAAGCGAAAGAAGATGCCCTCGAAACTCCACATAAATTTTATGAAGAGGTGAAAATGGCCAGCCATCTCTTCGCCGGATTGTGTGAAGGAACATTGACCCATTCCGAAGGCTGGCATTTTACCCAGCTGGGAAGATTCATCGAACGCGCGGACAAATCTTCCCGAATTCTGGATGTGAAATATTTCATTTTGCTTCCCGAACCGGGTTTTGTCGGAACGCCCTATGACAGCATTCAATGGGGAGCGGTACTGAAATCTGCCAGTGCCCTCGAGATGTATCGGAAACGCTACAACCGTATCTCCCCAGCGAGTGTGGTGGAGTTTCTGGTTCTTGATTCCGAGTTCCCGCGGGCCATTCATTACTGCTTGCTCAGCGCCGAACGAGCTGTCCATGGAATTAACGGAACCCCGCAAGGAACCTCTACCAACGAAGTCGAAAGAAAACTCGGAAAGCTGAGGTCTGATTTGGATTTTGCCGAGGTTAACGAGATCATCGATTTTGGTCTTCATGAATACCTGGACGGCTTACAAGCTAAACTCAATCAGGTCGGCAGTTCAATCTTCAATCAATACTTTGCTCTCCGCCCCGTCCAGGAACCTTACGGTCCAAAGGCTTGAGAATCCTTCGGATAACCCTGCCGCTCGTCATTCGCGATCCGATCTCGTACAATCCGATGGATAGTAAGTCACCACATCCATACGGAAAGATTCCTTCCGAAGGAAGGCTGGAAAGATAGAGGATTATCAATGACATTTTGTATTGCAATGAAAGTACGAGAGGGTTTGGTGGGACTCTCGGATACCAGAGTGACCAGTGGTGTGGAAGCCAGCACCGCAAAAAAAGTAACTACCTATCAGTATGGAGATCATTCAATGTTTGTGATGACCTCCGGATTGAGGTCTGCCCGAGATAAAGCTCTCACGTATTTTGACGAAGTGGTCGAAGGAATGGACCTGGAATTCGACAAACTTTATAAGGCAGTTAATGCATTTGCCGATCAAGTGCGTCGAGTTCGAGCGGAAGATAAAGAAGCATTGATGGAAAGCAATCTTCATTTTAACCTTCATTGCATTATTGGAGGCAAACTGGAAAACGATGCCGATCACAAACTTTATCAGCTCTATCCTCAAGCCAATTGGGTCGAAGTCTCACAGGGGACACCCTACTATATTATCTGCGAATCGAGCTACGGAAAATCGTTGCTGGATCGGCTGTTGACTTATGACACCGATTTAGAAACAGCGATTAAGATCGGGTATCTTGCATTCGAGGCCACAAGAAAGGCAGCGACCGATGTCTATTTTCCGATTGACATGGTCCTGTATCGCCCTGACATCAACAAATTGGTACAGCATCGGTATAAACTGGAAGACCTGAGTCCGGTAGGAGATTGGTGGCAGGATCAACTCAAAGAATTACTGGAGGAACTTCCATCCGAGTGGCTTAAGGATTTGTTCGAGAAATTACCACCGATTGATAAGAGTGCAGTAGCCGATGCGATTTGAGATTGATCACCGGACTGTTTACACTTACACCAAACGGGTATTCCTAGAACCCCTGGAGATCCGGCTGAGACCGAAGACCGATATCAATCAGAAACTAATAGACTACCAGATGGACATTAATCCAACCCCATCAGGTCAAACCGAAATCAACGACCTTGATGGAAATGTCACCGCACTCCTTTGGTTTTCCGATCTCCAAGATAAGTTGGAGATTCACACCCAGTCAAGAGTTGAGACTTATCTGGAGAATCCTTTCGAGTTTCTGATTACCGATCCCGGATGCCAAACCATTCCGGTTCGATATCCCCACAATCTTGAACCACAGCTCCAGGCCTATATGGGACAGATGGAAAACCCCATGAATCAAGTTCAGGCTCTCGTTCAAGAAGTTAGAGAACAATCCACTGATGAGTGCCTTCCGTTCTTAGTTCTTTTGTGTGAGGAAATTCATCGAAAATTGAAAATAGTGATTCGAAACGAAGGCGACCCACATACTCCGGAGGAAACACTCACGAAGGGGGAAGGAGCCTGTCGAGATTTAGCTGTTCTATTCATGGAGGCCTGTCGAATGGTGGGAATGGCTACCCGGTTTGTTAGTGGATACTATGAAGTCTCTTCCGATCAGCCTGGGGAGTACCTTCACGCTTGGGCCGAGGTCTATTTACCGGGCGCTGGGTGGCGAGGTTTCGACCCAACCAACGGATTCGCGGTGGCCGATCGACATGTGGTGGTGGCAACCGGAGCGAATCCGGCGCTCGCGGCGCCAACTTCGGGATCGTTCCGTGGGACCGGGGTGGAATCGGAGATGACTTTCGAGCTGAAGTTTGAGGGTGTGGAAGAAAAATAGTTCAGCCTTCATGTCTCCAGGATATCGATTGATTGAATCACGAAGGACACGAAATGGGCCAAAAGACACGAAGGAACAAAGAGGGAAGGTTTCTGTGTTCTATTTTTTCGCGCTCTTCGGCCACCTTCGTGAGTTTCGTGGTTCAAAAAGAAGAAACCCGCTTCGACACAAAGTCGGAGCGGGTTTCTTTTTCACCAGTTATTACTGACTCAGTTTTTTAGTATCGGT
>JAJDBZ010000217.1 GCA_029261095.1 Candidatus Omnitrophota bacterium
CCCCTCCCCGCGGTGCGGGGAGGGGGGATTTAAAGTCCCCCCTCTCCACAAGGTGGAGAGGGGGTTAGGGGGAGAGGTTATTTGGCGGCGCAGAGCGAAAGATTGTTCCACGTACCCAGGAGGGACGCACCACATGTTCGAGAAAAAGTTCCGGCCGCAGGATTTCGACCGCCTGCTCGAAAGTCCTAAACTCAAGTCGCGTCTCTTTGTCTTGAACATCATCACTATCGCATTCCTTACCGCGCCGATCGTCTACGCGGTCATCATCGCTACCGGAGTTATTTCAGGGGAGGGTTCCCTCGATCTCGGGTTTCAGATCTGGTGGGTTCTCGCGGCGATCTCGATCATGCACATCCCGGCTCTTTTCGTGGTCGGGTTCCTGATGGTAAGCCAGGCTGAATCGGCGTCGAGTTTTTCGGAGGCTTTTCAAAGGGGGCAAGCCGCGCTGATTGTGATCCTCGCTCTCGGCGAATCGGTTTGTGTCTTCGGTTTGATCGCCTCTTTGCTGGGCGCCCCGGACATGATCGCTTATGCGTTCCTCGCCTTCGGTGTTATTCTCATGAGCTTCAGCCTGATCGTCTTCCGCCCCAAGGTGATCGGCATCGTGGCTAAGAAACTGATCGAGGAAGGGAGGCGGACCGGATGAAAAAACTCTTCCTCCTTTTTGGGGTCCTCTCCACTTCCGGGTTTCTGGCTTACACGAACTGGCCGATGAGTCAGCCGGAGCGATTGCTCTACTCCGTTGAAGATCTGGGCGAGGCCTCGCATCCGATCGCCATCAATAACAATGGGGACATTTTGGTTCGAGATTCTGAAGGAGAAGTGATTCGCCGTGCCGAAGGCGCCAAGGTGGCAGTCCAAATCGAAAGTCCCGAGAGCCATGTCCTGGTGGCGATGAACGATTCACGGACTGTGCTTGGGAAGATGAGTCCGGGAGAGAAGGAGGGACGTTGTTTTGTATGGAACGAGGAGTCCGGAGTCGAACTGTTGCCGGTCGACGTGCAAACCCATACTAAAATGGAGTCTCGTTTGGTGAATGTTTTTTCCCTCAATAACGATGGTGAGATTGGGATGACTCTAGAGAATGTCACCGGGTACGAGCGCGGGATTCTCGGAAAGGATGGGAAGGTCTATCCCACACCATCACGTTCGGTTCCGAAGATGACACCGGGCGGGACATTGCTCTTCCGAAGGAATGTCCTCTATCCCGATGGCAAGACGTTGGATCTGCCCCGTCAGATTCAAAAGTATAAAACTCCGACCGAATTCGAATCGTTTATCATTTACCCCACCAGTCTGAATGACAGGGGAGATGTGGTTGGTTTTGCATTCCCCTCCGATAGCGATTATCGACGCACGCGCGGCCAATTACGGAGCCGTCCGGAAACCTCCAGAGGAGATCCTCCTTCCGATCTCCCTAAAAACGGTTTTCCTTTTCTCCTGATTGAGGGCCAGTTCCTCAACCTCAACCTCTGCATCCCCCCCGACACAACCTGGGATCTCCGCTGGCCCGCAGACATTAACAACAAGGGACACATCGTCGGGTTCGGTCTAGAGGGAGAAAACCCTCGCGGTTTCTTGCTGGAACCGATTGAGGAGGCTGGCATTCGCGGATGAGGAGTGGTTTTCACCGGAGTCCCTGTTTCTAGCGTTAGTGATCCAATCCACACGACCAAGCGATCAGTGTCTGCGCGACAAAATAGGTTCCCAGAATAATCGGCTGGGAACAGGGGAACTTGTTTCGAAATCTTTCCCAGGCCAGTGCTGAATCGGAAATCATGAAGAAGATGGCTCCGATAAATGCGGAGAGAGCGGGGACCTGATCGGTGTATGACCAAAGGTCCAGGGCGCGCCAGCCCATGATCATGATGACTCCGGTGTAGATGATCACCGGAACCTTCATCTCTCCCAGTTTTGGGTAGAGCAGTACGATCATCACAACTGCAAAGACAAGAAATGGAAGAACCGACTCTAATGAGAAATGGTAGTCAGCGGCGATGGTGAACCCAGCGATGTAGAATAGATGGGCCATCAAAAAGCTGACCAAGCCTGGAACAAATCGATCGGAGGGGAGCATCAGAAGAATGTCCCCCACGAGAGAGAGGAGTAACCCCGCTAAAATCACATAGAAGTAGATGGACTGCCCGGACCCGGCGTAAACCGCCAGTGCAATCACGAGAACGGTGGTGAGCGGTTTGAAGACATAGAGCATGGGAAGGCGCTTACAAGCGGCCGCATACATGGCCATTCCCGCGCAGATCGCAATGAGTGAGAAAATGAGGTTAGGCGACACCAAGGGATATCCCTTCCACTTTCAAGATCGTCTATCCTAAACGAATGGCCCCAGACACGCCACGGAAATCTCGCGGTCCCCGGATGCGGAAAGCGATCAGAGTTACCCTTGCTCTATCCCTCGCAGCCTACATCGGCATCATGCTGCTCCATTTGGTTCCTCGATCTAGTCCTATCGAATACGATGTCAAGAATCTGCCGGATGGAAATGTCCATGGAATCGATAACGCTGGCAGGGTTCTCATGTCCGATGATCATTCGGGGCATTTCTACCTCCTCAATCCAGATGATACACGAACACCTATTCAGACACTGGATGGCCAACCACTCAACGCAGAGTATATCTCAGCATCTGGAAAAGTTTTGGGAGATCTTCCCGATTCGACAGCCTATGTGATTTGGTCTTCGACCGATGATGTGAGACCGATAGAGTTTGACCTGCCTGATGAGATCGAGGCAGGCTCTCTTAAGGCGGTGAACGATCAAGAAATCTTCGTTGGGAATATGTGGACTGACGAAAACCATGGTGGAGGGATCTATTCAGCGACTGAGATTATTTTTCAAGCCTCACAGGTGTTAATACTCGCGATTAACAATCATTGCGATGCTTCGGGATTTTTTGACCGAGTGGGTCGTCCATTTCTGATCAGCGGAGGCAGGGAAATCTCAAGCCTGCCTGAGACCGTTGCCTTTTTTGGAGCAGAAGGGATGAACAATAGAGGGGAGATTGTGGGAGAAGGCTATTGGAACCTTAGGAATTTGTTAGAGGGACTCGAAGCGTTCATCCAAATCGGAGACAGACCCAATGCGGAGCGGCATATTGCACTTCTCTATCGCGATGGTTCGTTTATTGATTTGAATCGTCGTATCGACTCTTTTTCCGGTTGGCGCCTTTTAGGTGCAAGGGGGATTAACGATCAAGGCCAAATCGTTGGGTGGGGATCTTTTGGTCGGGAGTATGCAAACTTTCTGTTGACTCCAGTCGATCTGAATGAGAATGATGGCTCATGAAAAAGAAACTCACCATCCTCTTGCTCCTTATCGGGCTTATCCTCACCGGCTACTTCCTGAGGCAGTCCTGGTTTGTGCGATATGAGGTCATCGAACTCCCGGTGCTTGAAGGATATAAGAAAAGTGCAGCCTCCAAGATCAACAACAACGGATTCATTCTGGGGACATGTCTGCTCCCAGATTCCAAGCTGGTTAGGGGGAAATTCACACCTATTCGAAGAGTATTCTGGGATCGTGAATTACGGATTGACCCGATTCCTAGTCCAGGGAGAATCCAGGCCTTAAACGAATTCAACCAGATTGTGGGGACCCGCTCCCAGAATCGTAATACTCATCAGGCGTTTGTATTTGACACCACTTCTGGGTTACAACCGATCGATATCCCAGATGTCACCCAGACATGGGGATGCGACATCAATAACCATGGATTGGTCCTGGTATATGGTTCAGCACTCCTTCCTGGGAATGCGACCACCGAAGTAACGATAGGATGGGATATCGCGAGCGCCACGGAAAAGTTTCGAATTGCGAGTCGTTCTTCCCAAGACTCTCTCAACATCAACAACAAGAACCAAGTCGCAGGCGTTTCCTTGACAGGGACAGTCAAGAGGGGAAACCCTTTCATCAGGGATCCTGAGTCGGGGTATAGTATATACACGGATTTAACCATCGGTTCAGATGTATTATTCAACGACAATGGTTCGATGGTGTTTGATTCATATGATTTCAAGCAACCGGTTCTTTTTCATGAGGGAGAACCAACTGCAATCTCACAATTGCCGGATGGTTCAAGCCTTCTCCTGAAAGCGATTAACAATCACAATCAAGTCGTCGGCCATTCGCATATGGCAGACCCTATCATGAGGATTCAGAACCTCCCCATTAGGAATCGTTGGCTGGATAAATTGGCATTGTGGTACCTGTCTCGAAACCATGTTGGCTCAATGACCCACGCTATCCTTTGGGAGGACGGCAACACTCACGACCTCAACGACCTCATCCCCTCTGACTCCGGCTGGTTTCTCGAAGCAGCCAACGACATCAACGATGAAGGGGAGATTGTCGGAGTGGGTTACAACCCAGAGGGTGAGGAGCGCGGATTCCTTTTGCGGCCTTTGGATTGATTCCGCCCAGGAATGAATTCCTGGGCTAACCATACCAAGTCCCTGTCGGGACTGCGGATGGGCCAGTCGTCGGAGACGACTTCGTATGGTTAGTGCTGGGTTTCAACCCTGCGCGGGGTTCCAAGAGGTTAAGACTTTACCCGTGATGTGAAACCTGGCGGGTTAAGAGCTTCGTCCTAATCCGCCCTACTCCTCCGCCTCCAACATTTTCTCCAATAAGATCAAGAGATCCTGTGCATCAACCGATCCCGATCCGTTGAAATCGGCCGACTTGGTCGGAGCTACCGATTCGGTTGGAGTCGCTGTGGGTAGCGTTCCGGTCGGTGTTGGTGTCGGAGTGTTCGTGTGAGTTTCCGTGGTGGTAGAGGTCGGGGTATTGGAGGCCGTCGAAGTCTCGGTCGCTGTCTCTGTCGGAGTGTTGGATGGAGTCTCCGTCGGAGTCGAAGTGGCAGTAGAGGTTGCTGTGGGAGTGTCGGTACTCGTGGGCGTCACCGTTGGGGTTTCCGTTGGAGTATGGGTATGGGTCGCTGTCGGGCTCGGAGTAAAGGTTGGCGCAATCTGCGCGAAGAGCTGACCATCCACCACATAAGCGTCCCCGGTGTTCGGGAAGGCGTCATTGAACCCATCCGCGGTCATCGCGTTCGGCATCGGGTCGGCGAACCCGTCGCCGTTCCAATCTCCGATGGTCATGCTATAGGCCATGACATCTCCCGCTTCGACTCCCAACGCGGCGGCTAGCCGGACATCGGCTTGGGGATCGTCCAAATCGATGATCGCCGGGTAGGGCTCTGTCCTCCCGAAGAGGATGTCGATCCGACCCGCGTCAGGTATCCCTTGATTGTTATAATTGGGGCTTCCATTAACCAGATCCATCAACCCGTCCTTGTCCACATCGCCTGCGACCATGGTATCTCCGGAAATATCTCCCGCGTCGATTCCATAAACTTCGGTGAGATCGAAATCGTTGGGCGGGTTGGCCAAATCGATCGAACGATTCTCGAGATGAGGACCCCCTTCGAAAATATAGGCTGAACCCGCGTTCGAACGTCCCAACGGACTCCTTGTGAGCGCACCCAAGATCAACTCTTGGCTCCCATCCCCATTCATGTCGGCACTCAACACTTCCTCTCCCATCGAGTCTCCCGCGTTGGCCCCATAAATCACGGTCGTCGAAAGCGACTCAGGGGGTGAGGCCGCATCGATTTCATCGGGCCAAACACCTGTATTGAAGAACACACGGGTTTCCCCGGCGAGACTCCTAAAATCACCTGGTGGGCCATCGCCTCCCCCCGCTCCCGGACCCGCCGTCCCGAACGCGCCCAAGGTCGCTCCCGCTCGGTTGAGTGACGCACTAATCAGGAGATCGGTCAGGCCATCTCCATTGACGTCGCCGACATTGACTGTGCTGCCAAAGAGATCCCCATCGTCGACCCCGTGAATCAACACCGTCCGACCCGGCGGGGGACTTCGAAGATCCATGGTCGCCGACCAGGTTTCCGTTCCATATAGAATGTATGCCGACCCGCAGTTGCTCCGCGTGTCTCCTGGACCATCCGCGCGATCCGCTCCCACAAGGACATCGTCGTACTGATCGCCATTGAGATCTCCTGCACGGAACCAGATTCCCAATCTGTCTCCAACTCCAGACCCCGGTGAACCGCTGGTATCCCCATGAATTTGTGTGACAAAACTGGGTGGTGTCTCCATGTCGTAGGTGCCCATCATCCCCGCATTGCCAAAAACGATGTAGAGCGAACCCGCCCCCGGACGTGTCCCGCCCGGGCCGTCGTGGTCTTGGGCGCCGATCAGGAGATCGTCGATGCCATCACCATTGATATCTCCGGCCCACACCTCGTCTCCAAAAATATCTCGTGCAACCGCCCCAAGAAAAACGGCGCTGTTTGCGGGTGGGCTGGCAAAATCGATCTGACCCGCAATGGTCCCATCCCCGAAATAGACATAGACTTTTCCGGCCTCCACTCTGAGGGTTTGTCCATCGGGAACTGTCGCCCGCATGGGAGCGACCGCCAAATCGAGGAAGGTATCGCCATTGAAATCACCAACAGCGACCGGCAACCCATTCACCGCAGCATTCTGTTCGGCCCCATATACAGCCAATTGTCCGGCAATGGGTGGATCGCCCAGTTGTAAGGTTGGAATTTGCGAATGTGCACTGGAAAGAGTGATTCCCATCAGAGCGGCTGCGGCTAAGAGGACAAATCGATTCATTCAGGTAAGGGGCTCCTTTTCGGTGTTTCTGGGAAAAAGCCGATCGATCGAAGAGACCTCCGTCGACCTCCTTTAATCTAACCTTAGTGAGAGATGGGTACAACTGTCGGGGGAAATCGGGTCCATCCACCCCGTGGAGCGGTATTTGGCGGCGACCTCTCATTTCGATGGGATAGCCCTTGATTGCCAACCGTCAAAATCATGGCATCCTTTCCATGACCATCCCCCAAACCCGATGAAGAGAACGACGCAGAATCTTCTCATCCTGTTCTACATCCTTTCCCTGGTGAGCCTCGGGGTTCGCAGTTATTTCACAGAGGACACCCGTTTCGGCTGGGGGATGTTTCGAAACCAGATCGACTATCGAATCCAATACTTTTGGGTGATGGAATCCGGAGAACGGGTTCCACATAGAGCGGGCTCTGAACTGAAACGAGGGGGACCACGACTGATCTCTTCAACCTCCAACCATAGGACACGATATGGGGTCGGGGCGGTTCGAACCTGGATGGCTTCCTACATGGAGTTTGTCTGGAATGAATCTCCACCACAGGGTTCGCAATCTCTGGAAGCGACCCTCAAATATCGAGTGAACCGCGCCGGAGACCGGATCTCTGAGACCTACCACTATCCACCCCGGAGTGAACAACCATGAATTTCCAGACCACGATGGAGGGTTGGAATCGTTTCTGGTATTCGGATGAGAATCCAAAGGCGCTTCCCCTACTACGGATCGCGTGGGGGATCGCACTGGTTCAGAAGTTCACCGGGTTCTATGGTCTCTTCCGGTTCCCAAATCCTCGAGTTCGTTTCCCACGCCATGAGTTCAAAACCGAACCGGGGTACCCCATCGATTCCGATGGATTCTCCCCCTCCTATCCGTTCCTAGGCTGGATCCCTCAGCCTTCGTTGGCCATTTTTCAGGCGATGGAAACCGCACTTCTCATTCTCAGCGTCTTCTTCCTCCTCGGTTTGGCGTTCCGCATCACCGGTCCACTCACAGCGCTTTTCATGGGCTATTCGTTCCTTGCCTCCCCATTTTTCTACCACCACCACACATTTCAAATGATGATTGTGACCGCCATACTCGGATTCTCACCATGCGTGGGGCGATATTCCCTCGATGCAATCTTCTTTAATAAGAATGATGGCCTGGCCCAACCTACTGTGACACCCCGTAGATTGATTCAGGTTCTCGTGACTCTCATTTATTTTTTTACCTCCATTTCCAAATGGAACGAACCGTGGTTATCCGGTCAAATGATCGAGGTGTTCCAAAAATCAGGATCGCTTTATGGTCCTTTCACTCCTTGGATTCTTGACCACTTTTCATTCCAAGCATTGGGCCTGATCACTGTGGGCACTGAATCTTTTCTAGTCTTCGGCCTCTGGGTTCCTCGCCTTCGAATCCCCGCCATCCTGGCTGGTATCGGCCTTCACATCGGGATCGATATGATGATGGCTGTCGGGTCTTTCAGTTACCAAATGATTGCCCTTTATGTGGCCTTCCTCTTCGATAGGAAGCCCTCGACTCGACCTTTACCCTCGAGCCAGTTAATCTCTCCCTCTTAATGGAATTCACGATGCGAGGTTGAAAATGAAATCGTTAATACTTCTGACCACAGCTCTCTTGTCGGCTGCCAGCGCCGAATCCTTTGAGGTTCGCCAAATCACGTTTGACAACCGCAACCACGATCTCGATAACAACCAGAACTTCTCCCGGGATGGCCAGTGGTTGATTTATGACACCCGCAACCCGGGAATTGGTGAAGGACGGACATTGGAGAAAGTTCACATCGACACCGGTGAAATCCAGATCATTTATTCTCCCCCTTTTATCGAAGGTCAGGGTCCAGGTATTGGAGCCACGAGTCTCTCGCCCACAAGCGACCGGGTGGTTTTCATCCATGGCCCCTGGAAAGAAACAGGTCGCCCCTATGATTTCACCTGGAGAAGAGGTGGCCTCATCTCATTCGATGGAACCGGACCGTTCACGTTCGCCGATGCCCGGGACATGACCCCTCCCTATACAGTCGGCGCGCTTCGCGGAGGGACTCATCGTCATGAATGGGATGGGACCGGCCAGTGGCTCGGGTTTACCTACAACGATCAAATCATGAAAGATCAGGGAACCGATCTCCGCACCATCGGGGTCACCAAACTCGGGAGTCCGGTGAAAGTGGACAACCCGGATCCGATGAAATTCGAAGGGGACGGCGAAGGATTTTCCGTACTGGTTGTGGAAGTGGTCCCCCATCCTAAACCTGGATCGGACGAGGTCAACCGAGCCGCGAGTGATAGTTGGATTGGGCTCCAAGGTTACACGAAGAAAGATGGGATCCTCCAACGGGGACGCGCCTTTATCGGTAAGACCGTTTCCAGATCGGGAGAGGAGATTGATGAGGTCTTTGTGGTCGATATCCCTGAGGATCTCACCCAACCCGGTGAACTCGGTCCTCTCGAAGGAACTGACACCGCATATCCCGCACCGCCGCAAGGAGCCTCACAACGCCGCCTTACATGGACAGAGAAATGGCCGCATCCCGGAGCCATCGGCACTTGCTGGACCAGCCCGGATGGAAACTGGATCACATTCCTCGCTCATGACGACCAGGGACTTCAACAAATCTTCGCTCTCTCCCCCCTCGGCGGAGACCCGGTGCAGCTCACCGCCCTCGAGGCGGGGGTAGCCGACTCACCGAGGTGGTCTCCCGAAGGGAAAGGTCTCGTCTCGGTCGCAAAAGATGGGCGCGTCTTCGTCATCAATGGCCCTCGGAAGGAAATGGAGTACGAAATTCATGAACCCATCTGGCTAACCCAGGAGAAAGACACAACAACCACCAAAGTGGTCTGGTCGACGCAAGGGGACCGTATCGCTTTTAATCGCGAGGTGGCCAGCGAAAATGGGAATGCCATGCAAATCTTCGTGGTGGGTGTGCCAGACTAAAGATTTCAGTTGAAATCTGATGAATCTTGAGCCATTCCCCTCTTTTCTTCGATAGAATATGATACCCAATCAGTTGAAGGAGGATTGGCGGTATGACCACGGAAACAAAAGCCCCAGATACTCGGACTCCCATAGAGGAGCGAGGTTCCAAACCCGAGGACCTCAAGAAAGCGGATCTCCATACTCTTCTCGAGGAGATGGTTCGATATGAGGCGTCTGACCTCCATCTGAAATGTGGGAGTCCTCCCGCTCTCCGCCTCAATGGTATTCTCCGAAAAACCGCCTTGGCCCCTCTCGAACCCGCTGATACGGTTAGGATGACCAAGCAGATGATGCCCTCCCAGTTCAAGGAAATCCCGCATATCGGATCGATGGACTTTTCATACGCCCTTCCTGGAGTCGCAAGGTATCGTGTGAACGTCTTTCACCAGCGTTCCAATCTTAGCATCGTCATTCGACGAGTCAGTATCGATATTCCGCAATTCGACGATTTGAATCTCCCCGACGCGATCATCCGTTTCGCCGAACTCGAACGCGGGATTGTTCTGGTGACCGGTGTCACTGGTAGTGGTAAATCGACCACCCTGGCTTCGATCATCAATAAGATCAATCAAACCCGAAATGCCCACATCGTCACCATTGAAGATCCCATTGAGTTCCTTTATCGCGATGACCGTTGTCTGATCAATCAACAGGAACTTGGGGTCGACTTCGATTCCTTTGAAGATGCCCTCAAACGCGCGCTCCGACAGGACCCAGACATTATCCTGGTTGGTGAGATGCGCGATCGAGTCACGATCCGTTCCGCGATCACCGCTGCCGAGACGGGGCACTTGGTCTTCAGCACCCTGCACACATCCGATGCGGTCCAAACAGTGGAACGTATTCTCAAGTATTTCGAGACAGACGAGCATGATCTCGTGCTGCAACAGCTATCCAATAACCTCAAAGGGGTTGTCTCTCAAAGGTTGGTTCGAAAAGCATCCGGGAAGGGAAGACTTCCAGCCACCGAGATACTTGTGGCCACTCCGGGGGTCCAGAAACTCATACTCGAAGGTAAGACCAAAGAACTCAAACGCGCTATCCAAAACAAAGATAGTGGTATGCAGACGTTCAACCAATGTCTCCTTGATATGGTGGAACAGGAAAAGGTGACGAAGGAAGAAGCGCTCAGGTATGTGGACAATGTGCCGGCCTTCGAAAGAATGCTCAAGGGCGGGACTTCATCCGGAGATTCTTTCGGACTGGTTGGATGACCCAGAAATCACCCACTCTTGCGGACCTTGCCCAATCCTTGAAACGCATGGGGTGTGGAAAGATTTACCTTTCTACCGAAAGCCTCGAAATTCTCAAGAAAGGCTCTCCGACCATGCCTCAGAAGCCGACTTCATCGGGGCAAGAACCCCAGCCCTCTCTGGAAAATCTCCGGAAACCCGAAGCCAAAGTGGTGGACGATAAACAGAGTCGTTTGGACAAACTGGCAGACCCTCTCAATCACTGCGTAGAGTGCCGCCTTTCCGCCGGACGAACCAACCTGGTCTATGGCGTCGGTAATCCCGATGCCGATTTGATGTTTGTTGGCGAAGGACCCGGTCGTGATGAGGACCTTAAAGGCGAACCCTTTGTCGGTCGGGCCGGTCGGCTTTTGACAGACATGATTCAGAAAGGGATGAAAATCCGAAGAGAAGATGTCTACATCGCCAACATCGTAAAATGTCGGCCCCCGGATAACCGCAACCCCCAACCCGATGAAATGGAGGCTTGCCTCCCCAACTTGATCCAACAGGTTCGGATAGTCGATCCAAAGGTCATCGTTTGCTTGGGCGCAACCGCCGTTAAAGGGTTACTCAAAGAGCGGCTGGGAATTACCAAACTCAGGGGGAATTGGAGATCTTTTGAGGGGATTCATGTGATGCCCACTCTTCACCCAGCATACCTGTTGCGGAACCCGCCAGCGAAGAAGGATGCCTGGGAAGATCTGAAATCGGTTATCGCCTTTTTTAATGGGGAAATTGACCCCACTCAATCCTAGGAGAAAGTGTACCCCTATTTCGAAAGATGGCTTTTTTCTATAGCATGAGAATATGATGATCAGGTTTCTTGTAGTTTTGCTATTTATCGGGTTTACCGCACTATCCTCGTTCGGACAGGAACCCGAGTCACAACCCATCGTTAACCCTGAATACTACGGGGATGGGGGCGACCTCTTTATCGGGAACTCTATTGTCTCCGAGGCCATTCATTCCGATACCGACGAGAGCCGTATCCGACATAGAGGACTCATCGCTCAAGGTTTCCTGGAGATGCGTGAAGATAGGAAAAGCGACGCGCTTAAAACCTTCCAAGCCGCGTTAGTCGCTGAACCCGAGTCGGTTGTCGCAATGGTCATGATTGCGGAGATTTGTCACAACGATGACCCCGTACGAGCTCGGAGATACCTCGAACAAGCATTGCGCATTGATGAAAACTATTACCGTCTTCATTTCGTAAATGCCAAACTCCATCGTCGCACGAGTCAGATGGATGATATGTTGAAGTCTCTAAACAGATGCCTCGAACTGAAACCTTCTCATATCGATGCCCGTCAGATGCGCGCTGAAGACCTTGTCCGGAGAATCGATTCCGATGAGGCTCAACGCCAAGCGATCGAAGACTTTCATGTTCTTCAACAGATCCTCCCTCAACGATCGCCGGTCTGGAATTTCCTCATCGGCCGTTGCCATTTCAACCTGAAAGACTATGAACACGCGGTCAAATACCTCGAACCTCTTGTAGGAATCCCGGGGGCTGGAGATGCGGCATATCTGCTGGGGCGCGCGAAACAGGAACTCGGCCAGTATGATGAAGCTGTCGCCTATTTGAGCCGGACTAAATTGCCTCTAGCCAAGGAAAACATTGCCCAGATAGCGATCTTGCAAGCGGATTCCGCGACTGGCGAAGTCCGTCTTAAATATATGGCGCAGGCGTTGAACGAACTGAGAGGCCTTCTCTCGACCAAACATTACGCTGGGAATCCCCAAAAGCTATTGACAGCAGGGAAACTGGCTTACGAACTGGGGCAGAACGATGTCTCAATCAATTACCTTCGACGCTATCTTGAGAAAGTGCCCGATGATCTCGAAGTAAAAGAGATTCTTCTTGATTCCTTGCTGGGGACTTACGATCCAGGCGAATTAGATCAGGTCAAAGGCTTGTTCGATCAGATGATCGAGACCAAGTCTGCAACTGAGACGACCTTTCACCGGTTCAAGTATGCGGGCTATTTGATGGCACTTTCTCAATGGGAAGATGCACAACATCAAATCGATGAATTGGAAGAATTACTTCCAGAGGATGGCCGACCTCCCTTTCTGCAGGCCAGCATTTATATCCAGAATGGGAGTTTTGAGGAAGCCATCGAATCCGGAAAGAAATCGCTGGAGTTGGCCCCTGACCGATTGGATGAAGTTCAGGTGTTGCTGGGGAATGCCTACCTCCAGTCCGGGTCTGATGATTTGGCCGCCTTCGCATTTGAAGGAGCCATTGAATCCGCCTCAGACCGGTATCGAGCGCTCCGGTGTTTAGAGATTGGTGAATTCTACAGAAACATGGAAAAGAACGCGGAAGGAATCCGTTACTGGGAAATGGCTCTCGCGGAAAAACCGGACAACGAAGTCCTGCGATATGAAATTGGCCGAGCGTACCTCCAGAGTGGATCGTTGGAGCAAGCGATCCCCTATTTTGAACAGGTCTCCGACAACTCGAAAATCGCAGAGAACAAATCTAGAGCAACGACCCTTCTCGCATATATCAGTGCTGTGACAGGTGCGACTTCAACTTCCGAGGAACAGTACAGGAGCGCGTTGGAGGTTTGGCCGAGCAATCATTACGCCCATAGCGGACTGGCTCACCTTCTCGCCGATCAGGAAAGGTTTTTAGAAGCCAAGGAATCCTTTGAGAACGCCATCAAGATCTATGACGAAGATGTATCGCTCTTAATCCAACTCGGAATCGTTTGTGACAAAGTGGACGATATCGAAGGCGCCGAAAGGGCGGCTAATCGAGCGATGGAAGTCGATCCGGAGTATGCCGAATCGTACAATTTTCTCGGATACATGTACGCTGAAAGGGCGATCAAACTCGACCGCGCTGTGGAATTGATAAAAAATGCATTGGAAATTCAACCGGATGATCCAAATATTACCGATAGCCTCGGCTGGGCATACTTCCAAAAGGGTGACATCGACAAGGCGATCGAGTCTCTCGAAAAAGCCGTTGAACTGCTGACCGAAGATGACCTTATGGGCGCATCAGTGATCTATGAACACTTAGGCGATGCTTACGAGAAAGCGGCCCGGTATGAAGATGCTCTCCTGATGTGGCGGAAAGCGATCGAAGGGATTCCGGAAAGCACGACTGCAAATGAAAAGATTCAAGCGCTTGCCCGTAAGCAGGAAAAAACAGGGAAGGCATCCTCCCAATAGGTGGGTGGCGGCAGCGCTCATTAAAGTTTTCGCCACTTATTCCATTTTCTAACGAGACCATCCTGTGAGCATTACACCCGAAGCCGAAGAATTTATCCGCAGAGGGATTCCCTTGTTAGGCGATCCTCTTCTCCCCTCCCCGATCGAGAGAGTCGGGGCCGAGTACGCTCCTGAGATGACCGATCTCAAAGAGGACGATCGAGTCATTCTCTCTCCCCTCCTGAGCGAACATGAAAGGCGAAAAGAGTTGAATGATCCCCCTCTGTCCTACGAGATCGCGGGGGCACGAAAAAAGATCTTTTTCGATCCGAGATCGACACGCGCTGCCATTGTTACCTGCGGCGGTTTGTGTCCCGGGCTCAATGATGTTGTCCGAAGATTGGTCCTGACATTGTCTTACAGCTATGGTGTCCAAGAGATCTTCGGAATTCGATACGGATACCAGGGTCTTGTGGAAGGCAGCGGCGATTTACCCTTCATGTTAAACCCGAAAGAAATTGAAACCATTTCCAATGAAGGGGGGACCTATCTCGGGTCCTCGCGAGGGAACCAAGACCCTGTCGATATGGTCGATTTTCTGCAGCGAAGGAAGATTCAGATCCTTTTCACCATTGGCGGAGATGGAACCCAGCGCGGAGCACTTGCCATTTCCCGCGAAGCTCAAAAGAGAGGGTACGTTCTATCGGTGGTGGGCATTCCCAAGACCATCGACAACGACATCAGTCTGGTTGAACGAACTTTCGGATTCGATACTGCGGTATCTCTTGCGGCCAATGTGCTAAGAGGCGCTCATGTCGAAGCCGAAGCCGAAAGAAATGGTGTTATGTTGGTCAAGATCATGGGCCGCCAATCGGGGTTTCTCGCGACTCAGGCCAGCATCGCGAGCGGGGATGTCAATTTCCTATTGATACCGGAGATACCCTTCGAATTGGAAGGGCCAAACGGTTTTCTCCAGGCCCTCAAGGCGCGCCTTGAACGACGTGGTCATGCATTAGTGGTGGTTGCGGAGGGATGCGCCGAAACTCTGATGTCACAGAACAGCGATGACTGGGCAAAAGATGCCTCCGGTAACTTGATCTATGACGATGTCGGCCTATTTCTAAAAACGAAGTTGGGTTCCCTTATGAAACAAGTCGAAATACCCGCAAAGATCCGTTACATCGATCCCAGCTATTTTGTCAGGTCGCTTCCCGCGGTTCCAAGCGATAGTATATTCTGTCAGCAGCTGGCCAATTATGCCGTCCATGCAGCCATGTCCGGAAGGACCGATCTCATTGTCGCTACTTGCAATGGTGTTCCCTGCCACATACCGCTCGAAGCCGCGACCCTGGGCCGGAGAAGGGTCGACCCGGAGGGACCGCTGTGGCGGTCCGCTTTGGAAACAACCGGGCAACCCGCGCGGATGATCAATGACTAATGGCCCTCAACTCTTTTAGGGATAAACCCGATCTTTTCTGATTTCATTTTCTCGGTAGATTGTGTTTGAAGAAAGGCTTCGGTCTGAGCTGCGTGAACCAGGGGAATTCCAAGTCCCAACAATAAAGTCCCACCGATAAAGAAGATCGTTTGAAGCACGATGAAAAAGAAAAGCCGAATATGCTGTCCGCGTGTGGCGTAATAGGCTCGGCCCAGGATTGTTAAGGGGTGATCTTCGACCTGAGTGTAGGCCGATTGGTGGAGAAACCAGCAACGGAATCCAAGATATACGATCATGACGATCGCAATTTCAAGGCTGTAGGCATAGACCCAAGCGCCTAACGAGTAGTCCACAAAGAATCCCGCCAAAAAGGCGAATCCATAGAGCAGGCTGACAGCTAGAAAAACCGGGAGTAGCAGCCAGCCCAGACTGAATAATACCCCTGGGTAATGATTAAGAAAGAGTTGAGATTGCACTAGTGGGAGATTGTTGTCGTTCCTGATCTGGAATGCATAAAAAGAAAGCAAGCCCGTTGTCGGAAGCAAAAGGATCGTTGCCCCTATTCGGCTAAAGGCGATCACTTTTCCCTCCCCCCATGATTCAAAGAGCCAGTAGATGAAGGGCGCCCAGACACTCACCCAGACGAATAGCGAAAAGAGCGATGCAAAATAAAGCGTCCGAAAATTTTCGCGGGAGAATCTCCAGGCATCCCTATAAACCTTACCAATCTGGAATTTAGATTGGCATGTCGACATCCCCTCTCGAAACGCTTCGCCAATTCCGGGAATATCACGTCCGGGGGCTTGCCATTCGGGGATGATTTCGATCTCTCGATTTTGTTTGTCCAAACCTGTCCCAAATGGGTCGATAAAACCCATTTCAGGATTCAGGATGTCCTCGTCAGCGGGTCCAACCTTGGGGCCAATCTCACCTGTTCGAATCTCACGAAGCAGCTTGAGCCCTTCAGGATGGGATGGGTTAACCTTCAGCAACCTTTGGAGGAATTCGAGAGCCGCATCCTTGTTGGACATTCTGTAATGGCAACCCGCCGCTCCGAAAAGAGCACCCGCGTGATGAGGGTTGTGTGAGAGTACGATCTTGAACGTATCGAGGGCGGCTGGGTAGGCTCCCTCTCTGGCCGAGGCGAACGCGGAATTTAACAGGGATTTGAGCGGATCCATCTTAATTGGAGTGAACCCTCTGAGTGGAATGGGTGCGAGGGCCATCATTGGCCCTCGCTAATAGAAACTATTTCTTGACAGCTACAGTAGTGACCGGATCGACATAGGCTTGATAGTGGGTTTCGATGTTCGCTTCCTGGGTATCCCCCAAATGAATAAATGTCCGGTAATGGAATACCAAAGAATCGCCATCCTCGATGGTGTATTCACCGTTGAGACGTTCATCTTCTTTCTCGGTGAAATAGGACAATCCGAAACTGTTGGCACCATAGAGACCGTAGTCGCGGATGTGCCATCGGGTGGGGTATCGTAGATTATCGGGATGGTCAAAAACTGCAATTCCGAGATTCTGCCCATCCAGGCTGCCGCTATAGTCGTTCCATTTGGCGGGTTTACCCCAGCATTCTCCTGCGGTTTGACCCCCTTCGGAATTGGTCATCTTTCCGTTGCCTGTTTTTTCATCGATCTGTGGGTTCATCCGGAACGAGCAGATTCCACCCTCTTTGGTGTCATGAAAAATGACGTCGCCATCGGTGGCTGTGAACGTAACCTTCATGTCGGTCACTCGGTCCACGGAATCGTTGGCGTAGAAGGTGTAGATTCTCTCTTCGCTGACCTCAGTCTTTTCTCCGTTGACCCAGCTGTTCTTCGCATGAATCCTCCCAAAGACTGGGCCGGAAAGAACACTCACATCATCCGTTCTTTGACGCTCCTCGGAATCGTCCGACTCATGCCAAAAATTGGAGTCATTCACTTCTCCATACGCCACCCACCAGGAGGTATGATGGTGGTGGTCTTTGGGCTCTCCATCGATGTCTTCCATCGGATATCCACGGGTCATCGGATATTTCCCATCGAGCAGAACCGGGTACAGGAAAGGCTTTTTCAAGTCGGGAGCATAGTGATAGGAAGTAAAATGCTTGCCATCGATTTTGACCTTGATGATGTGATCCTCATCCTGTTTCAATTCAACTCGATTGGGTGCGTCTTCGACTTCGATTAGTCCGAATGAAATCTCTCCATTGCGTTTTAGTGCGGGAGCGAGCGCCACAAACTCATCCCCATCTCTCTGAGCATAGCCGACAGTACGACCGTTCTTGTCTGCCAACCCGAGGACATCCTCTTTCGCCAGGTCTCC
This sequence comes from Candidatus Omnitrophota bacterium, assembly GCA_029261095.1. Lineage (GTDB taxonomy): Bacteria > Hinthialibacterota > Hinthialibacteria > OLB16 > OLB16 > JACKFH01. The sequence continues at coordinate 17,803 of JAJDBZ010000217.1, forward strand.
CTCGACCGTGAACCTGACAGGGCCTCCTCCGAATCCGTCTGCATCCGCACGGATATCCAGTTGAGGTCCAGCCATTGCGGTTATGGGGACAAAAACAAAAACGCATAAGCATTTGAATAAATTGAGCATGTTCATGATCGACTAAATCCTCCATTCCTGATGTCGCGACGGTTTCCCGAAAGCGCTTTACGATAACACATGACCACCGATTAGTTAATTTCTGCCGTTTGCCCATGAAGCCATTCAATCTGGTCTACAATAATCTCCTTAATCAGCGCCTCCGACAATCCGTTCTCATGACCGCAGTCATACCAGAGGATTTCCTTGGGATCTCCTGCTTTTTCATAGTATGCCTCCGTGCAAACCTTCGGAACGATCTCGTCGTGGAGGGCGTTTTGGAAGAGGAGGGGCCGCGGGGAGATCAGATGGATCCGACTTAGGGGCTCCACGGGTTTGAAGAACGTTGCTGCCGCAGAGGCAAGCCAACGCTGGTAAGGTTTCATCTCTATCTTGGCGTTACGGTTCTCGCTGACCATTTTGCTCAGGTCTCCTCCGCCCCACATCAGAATCCCACCCTTGAAACGGGGCTCCATTGCCAACGCAGAGGCGCCCATCATTGCACCCATGCTGATCCCATAAAGAAAAAGGTTTTCGGAATCCACCTCAGGCCGGGTCGCCAGATAATCCACAATCCTTCTCGTCTCTACGATTGTCTGGCCGCTTCTTTTTCTCAGCCGCAACAATCCATCCAGAGGTGTGTTTCTGCCTACCGGTTTACGTTCGCCCTGCCCGAGTTGCTCAAGTCCGAGAATAGCAAACCCATCACGGACGTAACTTCTGGCAATACTATCGAGAAAGGTGAGTTTTTGTCCGATGCCATACAACATGATAATGGTTGGCGCTCCACGTTCCGGACGCTCATCTGGGTAATGAAACACCACGGGCGCCATTTCACCAGGAAGAACCTGAAGTTTGAGTTTTTCTCGCCAATCTCCTTTGATTTGCTCCTTAGAGATTTCCTCGAGTTGGAAAGGAAGATCGGCATCGTACCCCTCGAAGAATTTTGAATCCCAGACCTGCTTGGCTACCGCTAGTCCCGCGATTGTCACCAAAATACATAGAAAGAAGCCATAAATCAGGGTCTTCCAAAGTGGGCGCTTCTTTTTTACCTGCGACTCTTCTGTAGGTGTTGTATCCGACTCGGTCATGTCTCTTCCATTAATCGATTAGTTTAGTGTCAAGTCAGTGAAAACATAGCGGAGATCAAGGTGATTCCCCATCCATATAGAACGTTTCTGTCAGAAGGACCATTCCATCAGTCTCGTCCGGCTTGATATCGAACATGTGGTAAACCTTTTCCCCCCATGTCTTCTGGTTTGGGCTTTCGACTACTGCCTGATTGAAAGCATCCCAGTCATCGCATTCGATAAAAGCAAAGAGGGTTCCATCCTCGCAGAGGAAGATTGAATATTTTCGTACTCCCAGGTCACGGTAGTCCTTAATCAGTGGGAGGTCGACATTCTCATGGAGTTTCAAATACTCTTCTCGAAACTCCGGTTTTATTTTCATTCTAAACCCAATACGATCCATGACTTTGAATCACCTCGAAATAAAGAGCGGTCAATCCCAATCTCAACCACCCGATGAAGGTACAAGGAGAAAAGGACTTTGGCCAGTCACATCCGGATATTTGTTAATCGGATTCCTTGCTACATCGGCGTTTCTCCCGATCTCAGGGATTGCCCTCTTCCGACACGCACAATCGATCGACCCCTCTCTTTCCACTTCTTCCGTTGAGCTCTTGTGGGCTTTGATGACATACATTCCCGCTCGACTCGTGCGCTTCGTTTCTCTCCCCGGCGAGATTCATGCCGTTCTTCTTCCAACGGTGTTTGTGGCGATAGGGGTCCCGTGCGCCCTCGCTGGAAGGTTGGATAGACCGAACCTCTTTTCTCTTTTTCTCCTTTATTGGGCCTTCACAATCGGTTCCTTCTCCCAGGGTTTCCTCCAACTGACCGGAGCGGATGCACTCGTACTCGGTTCACTGGTCATCATCCATTCACGGTGGATTGAGTCTGGGGGAGTGATATCAAAGATGGGTTGGTTGTGGATCGGAATCCTTTCTGGATCCGGCTGGGTCTTTGCGGTGGTAGTCTCTTTCATTCTGGGCTTCGCAAAACCCAAATGGAAATCCTCGATTCTATTCGTCGGTTTGGGGTTCGTCTTGAACCTCCTCGGATTTCTGCTCTTTCGGACTCGGTATCCCCAACCTGATCTAGTGACAACCACTTCACCCACGAGTGAGTTCATTCAGACATGGTTTGGGGCAGACGGTTTGATTGGGTGGAGCGAAGAGTTTTCCTGGATTGGAACGATTACTGAATTCGCAGGGTTTTATGGTTTTCTCCTGTTTCTCCTCACCGGTCTAACAGTCTGGGTCTTAAAGACTGTCTGGAGTCTATCCGAAGGACGAACCGTATCATTCCAGATGATTCTCTATTCCTTTGCATTCATCCCTCTTGCCATCATGATTTGGACGCCGTTTGTGAAAGCGGACGAAGAAACTGAGCACGTCTCAGTCGAGAGTCTATCGAAGAACCTTCGGACACTGGGAGCGAAAGTACCTTCTCATACGCACCTCGTTCTCGATGCCGAATCCTTTGGAGTCATCCAGTATCTCTCGACTCAGGAAGTGATCGGAAAACCAATTCAAATCAACTTGAGGCAATCCCATGGAAAACCATCCACCGAAGATTTTGAACAAACATCTGCCGAACGGGTCAAATTCAGGCCACAAGTCACCGTCGAGTACAACGGTGAGAATGTCGTTTGGGTGGAAGGGGAACCTCTCTTGTTCGAACCGCAGTACCTCTTGGATGCCACGACTGAAGTATGGGCCGCTACTCCCGATTTCTTTGTCGCGAATAACCCGACTGAATTAACCGACCAACCCGTTATACGGTTTGAAGGTCGACCCCTGGCGGTCGGATTTGAAGTTGAACCGAGGATTCGAGACTGGAATTACAATGGAGAGCGGATCTTCCTTTATCGATCTCGATTGACCCATCCTTGGACATTTCCCCAGGGTGAATGGAAGTTGGATTACACGGGGTACATACTTTCCAGCGAATTCGAAAAGTGGGGTGGAACGGTTCGACCCCTCCATCGGACGACTTTGAGAAGCTTCTTTTAGCCGTGATCCGGACTCGAATGGATTCACCCTACTAAAGTGTTTAGAAGATATTCCATGTATTAATGTTTTCACCGACACCGGATTAGGATAACTTATTCTCAGAAACTAGATCAAATGGCCAAACAAAAAGAAATCTCTCACTCGGCTCCTTTCGAAGTTCACTTGGCATCGTTGAAAGGAAGACTCTTCCGAAACATCCTGATCGGTGGGCTCATCGCCGTATCCATTGCCTTATTGGGCGAAATTCAGCTCGTAAAAGATGGTGAATTACTTGTCTATGACTGGCGTATGAAAAACAGACCCAACAAGATCAATGAGACCCCCATTACCCTTGTCATGCTGGAGGACAACTACTTGAATATGTCGGGTGTCCCCGGTTTGGAGCGTTCAAGAGTTTCATATCTCGCCGAATTGATTCGAATTCTCGCAGACAAGAAGGCCAAGGTAATTGGGTTGGATTTGGTGCTTTCCGATATCGAAGAGGATGACCCGAACAGAAGAGAACTCGAGAACAGCATGCGAGATGCCGGGAACGTGGTCTTGTCGGGCAGGGTTTTCGGTATGCCTGATTCCAAGATTAACACCGTAAACCGGCTCCCACCCGAATTTCTCATAAGGAACGCCAAAGCGAGCGGGATTCAACACCTCCACATTGGAGATTTTGGAATCGTTCGCGATTCCTACACGCGTCTTCGGTTAACCGGTTCTCAAACGACAAACGGATTCTCCGTGCTATGCGCTCAAATCTATGAAGGGACCGATTTCCCTCAATCTCTCGCTCGCCTGAAAGATGGGATGTGGCTATCTCACTTTTCTGCACATGAACTTGCAATGAGAATCGGCGCGGATGAAGGATTTCTGGCAATCAATTTTCGAGGGCCCAGGAGTACCATCGGATCATTTGATGGTACCTTCGTCTGTTTACCCGGTAACCAGAATTATCTCAAGACTTTGGATAATCGTTATTTCAAAGACCGGATTGTCATCGTGGGATCGGGTCAAACCAATGTTCGCAATCGTCACCCCACTCCAGTCAGTTTGGTGAGTGGAGAGACTCAAAACGAGATGTTCACCGCCGAGATCCTGGCGAATATGATAGCCACCGTCCTTGAAGGAGATTATGTCCGGTTTCCAACCCCCTTTGGAAAGGTGGTATGGTTCATTCTAATCGGATTGGTTTCGGGTTTTATTTGCACAAACCGACGCCTTTTACCGGTGACTCTTCTCATTCTTATCTTAAGTTGGGCCTTGTACCGATACTCGGATTCATTGCTATATCACTCCAACATCTTGCTACCCACACTACCGACTCTCGTTATCCCCTGGCTTACTCTGCTTGGGAGCATAGGGGCTCGAGTGGCACTCGATGATCGTGAGATCAGACTACTCAGGGATACCTTCGGAAGATCCGTCTCTCCAGCGATCGCACAGGAGCTGGTTACCAAAATTACCGAAGAAGGAGGGTCCAGCAAACCCGCACTCCTTTCCGAAGAGTGTGTGGGGTCGGTCCTCTTCCTCGATGTAGCCAACTTCACACCCCTTTCAGAGTCTGTATCGGCGGAGCGGTTGTTTCTATTTACCAACGAACTCTTAGACAGCTTGGCTGAATGTGTTTTTGAGAATCAGGGATCTTTGATTCGGTACACCGGCGATGGACTGATCGCACTATTTGGGCGACCCATTGTCCGCGAAGATCATGCCGTCCTGGCGTGCGAATCCGCTCTCTCGATGAAAGAACGTCTTTATCTGCTCAATGAGGAACGATCGATGCGAGGCGAACCGGTCGTGGAGATCAGAATTGGCATCAATACCGGAACGATGATCGTGGGCCTGTTGGGTGGTCAAAAACGGTTCGACTACAGCGTGCTCGGGAACGAGGTCAATGTCGCCGCCCGATTCGAAAAACTCAACAAAGATTTTGGAACTACTGTCCTCGTGGGGGAATCCACATACAACGATGCAAAGAATTCATTCTATTCACGGCCTCTCGGAAGTATCAGTCTCAAAGGGAAGACCAAACAGGTCGCAGTCCATGAATTGGTGGCGAGGAAATCGGATCCCCTTCCGACGGAGATGAGCTCTTTTCTTGACCATTTCGAAAGAGGCTATATCGCTATCCGAAACAATCGGTACGAGGAAGCCTATAACGAGTTTCAACTCGCCCTCCGTTACAGAGAGCAGGATTTGGCCACTCAGAAGCTTCTCGCTCGGGCCAAAGAACGGCTTCCTACTAAACCCGCCTAATCGAATTGCATCATTCACCATTCATTAGAATCCATGGTTATTCTCAATTGACCGAACTCACGTTAAATTGATCTCTATGAATCATACGAAACATTTTGTGCGTCCAATGGTGATCCTTCTTTCGTTCGCCTACATCTATGGCCCTATGCTCCTTTTCGTGTCTGCGGAACCTAGGATCGCAGTGGATGAGAGAGTTTACGATTACGGGGTAGTCTATTTGGGAGAAGTGGATTCGGTTTCACACACCTTCTATTTGACCAACGAAGGAGATCAACCCCTTACAATCACTGGAACCCACCCTTCTTGCGGATGCACTCGTGCCGACCTGTCTGGACAAGTCATCGAACCAGGCGGTGTCGAAACCCTCGTCGCCGAATTTAGCTTCGAGAAATACACGGGCAAAGATCAGATCCGAGTCACTGTCTCCTCCGATGATCCGAACACTCCTTCACTCGACCTCGGGCTCCAAGGCTATGTCCTTCAACCGTGGCAACTGGATCCGACAGAGGTCAATGCCGGCGTCTTGGTGGCTTCGACAAGTTCCAGCCTAGCTCTCGCACAAATTGTTCATCAGTCCCGCTTGGATGACCCCGACTTCAACATCGTTGGCGTGGAATTCAATCCGGTTCGAAGCAAAATCAAACTGCTCAACCAGACCGACCGAACTCTCCATGGCCGGTACCGGGAGAAAACTTGGCAGTATGAGGTTCGTATTCTGGCCGGACCTCAGTTTTCCGAATATGAGTCCGAGATCATTACTTTCCGGACCGATTCTAAGGAGAGACCCACTCTGTCGCTTTCAACCCGATGGAAGGTGGAGGGCGATCTAGAGGTCGAACCACGGCAACTGGTGTTGAATAGATCGAAATACTTCAACGATGGCGCCGAAAAGAATTCCCCATTCTCGAATATCGGTTCCGATACGGCTCGGGTGAGAGTACGTTCCCGATCAGGGGCGCCCATTAAAATCGTCGGTCTGACCGCGACTTCACCCTTCGTCGCCGAAGTTGTAACTGGGGAAGAGTCCGACAGAGTTTGGGCGGAAGTTACGCTAGATCCTGTTGATTCCGGCGACTATTCAGGCATTCTCACGATTGAAACGAACCACCCCATTGAGAAACGATTCGATATCCTGCTTCAGGGAAACGCCGAACCTCAAAAACCGATCGTTAGTGTCCCAACCGATTTTCACCACTTCGGCAAAGTCTTCTCGGATCGGGTCCCCGAGGCCAGCAAGACGTTCAGTATCAGAAATTCGGGGAATCGAAACCTACAGCTGACTCTCGAATCGAAAGGCGGGTTAGAGGCATACTTGGCGGATGCACAGGTCCTGCCCGGAGCCTCCACAACCCTCTTCATCCGAAAGAAACTGGTCGAAGTTTTGGGTCCTGTTCTTGAACATGTCGTAATGCTCACGAATGATTCCGACAGACCGCGTATCGAGTTTCGGATCCAGGGTGAGGTGCTTCCAAGTTGGCGGGTCGACCCACCCATCCTACAGGTTTCAAGAACGGTCCCAGGGAAAGAGGAGATCTTAAAGGCACTCGTTGAGCAATGGTTCCTGAGCTGGGAGCAACCGACAAGACTCCTTCCCGGTTCTCCCAATGACTCCGATATCCGACTGGAAATCGGTGAAATGCGAACCGCTTATTCGGGCCTGGGTTATGGAACAGCGGAAACTGAGATAGTTGTCCACCTCCAACCTCACGGTAAGGTTGGCTTGAACGAGGCGGAGATTCCGCTCAGCGGTTCACCCACTGCAACACACCCGATTCCGTCTCTTCACCTACAATGGGAACTCCTTGGACAGTTGCGTAGCCTTCCACGCAGGATTGTCTTCGCAAAGAATCGAGGGGTGGGTCAATCCGACTTGGAAAAAGAAATCAAGATTTACACTCTGGACAAAACCCCCTTCAACATTCGAGAGGCGATTTCCCCGCCGGGTGTCCAGGTAAAAAGAGTTGATGCCGAAACAAATAACACCCTCTTCAACGTTCAGGTTTCCGACCTCGGTCTACTTGCCGGGCAGCCGAACCCGGTCATCGTGTTCAGAACCGACAGACCGGATGAACCCGAATACCCAGTCGAGATCCTTCTGAGATGAACCTCAACCGGGTTGGTTGAACCGGTATCTCCACCCATTTGCAATGACTGATTGAGTGACCTGGCGGTCCCAACCGAATTGATGGGCGGTTCTGTAGATTTCTTCACTCAACGAGATTCCAAACAGCGAGGGGTCATCGGTGTTTAGAGTAATCGGGATTCCGCGCTTTCTGAAGACTTCGAGCGGATGTGATCCGAGAGAGTCCACATTCCCCAATAGGACATTGCAGGTTGGATTGACTTCGATCGGGATGTTTTTAGTAAGGAGTAAATCCATCACTGTTTCATCTTCCACCGCCCGAGTTCCGTGACCAATTCTTTCGACTCCCCAATCCTCAACAGCGGCACGAACATGCGCCGCGGATCCGATTTCTCCTGAATGGGCCGTTGTCCTGAGCCCCTTTGTTTTGGCCTCCTGAAAAAGCAATCTCCACTCGGAGTCCAGCTCCAAAGAACCTTCGTATCCTGCGATGTCGAATCCTACAATGCCGGAGTTCATCCCCTTGGTCGCTATTTCCAGAGCTTGCCAGCCCGTCTCCGACCCCAGAATCCTCGGGAAGTCGACCATCCATTGGATTTCGATTCCGAACCGTCTCCGCGCTTCCAACCGCGAAGCCTTCAGAATCGAAAGCAGGGAATCAGCCTCCAAGCCACGGGCAACATGAGAAGTCACCGTGACTCTGGGTTCACTGTAAGTGATTCCATCGTTTGCCCAATCCTCTGCGGCTTCCAGGACCACTCGATGGAGGTCTTCAGCAGTTTTAATGATCTCAAACAAAGAGATAAAACCCTCGACAAAATGGGCCAAATCCCCCCGTGTAAAGAAAGGAATCCACTTCCTTTCTTCTGAGATCGGAAAGGGAATACTGTTATTCGCGGCGATTTCCAGTGCTGTGCTCGGTCGGATCGCACCCAGCAGGTGAACATGGAGTTCCGCCTTTTCTTGGTTTCGTACCCAATCCAGGGTTACAGGGAGATTTTCCTCGCACTCGGTCACATCGACAGCCCTTCCGAAAAGAGAACTTCTTGCTTTTATAGCCGAACCTTGCCACGCTTTTTGGGATGAGACAATTGCGCCTCCGACTAAATGCCCCTGGAGATCTCTCCAGATATGAGCAATCGCTCCTTTCTAGGTTTCGCTCCAAGGGTTCCGAATTCCTTTTAGTTTTGGATCATGATGCAGAGCCTTGCGATCTTTCGCTTTCATTAATTCGTCTATCCCATAACTCCGAACCTTTGGTTCAACTGACCCTCCACGCCGATGGGCCAAGGCTCGAATTCACAAGCACAACACTCGCGTTGGGGTTGGATGAGATGTTGCACCAATTGAAGTTTCTCTGCTCTTCCAAAACACGAACGATGTGGAATCCATTCCGTCTCGAGGCACGAATGCCAGTGAGAGGCATTCGTGTCGGACCGGGCATCTGGGACTCTGAAGATTTCCGTCATCTTCTCGATGTCTTTGTCTCTCTGGGGGTTAACACTCTGGCACTGGATATTGTACGACTACCCATCACCGTCGAATCGGTGGAGGAGGAGACGCAAACCGGGGAATGGTTGGAAGGTATTCGCTCGAAGATCGATTGGATTCGTGATTTCGAGATCCATCCCATTCTCAATTTTCCTATCCAACTCGACTTGAACCCAGTAGAACGGGACAGTGGAGGCGTACCGTCA